>NZ_JBNCKT010000107.1:0-18237 GCF_049841675.1 Micromonospora sp. DT4 | reverse complement strand
CATCGACATCGCCACCATCAAGATCTGGCTCCGCGACCTCGCCCGCGAAACCTGATCCACAAGACACGGCCTAGCGCCAGCGCACCGCACGATGCCGCCAATCATTGCCTTCTGCCGCCTGAGCCGCCCCGGCGGGCGTCGGGTGCGCGATGTGGGCATGCGCGTCCGCCACGGACCGGAGCGACAAGCCAGCGCGGCATCGCGGTCGAGCACCTGATCACGATGTCGCCCGGCACGATCCCTCACGAATCACAGGAGAACAGGATGATCGAGTTCAAGCGGGCTGCCCTGATCGGCGGTTGCCTCAGCCTTGCGCTGGCGCTGGTGAGCGCTTGCTCACCCGGCAGCGCGGAAGATGGCCAGACCCACCTGGCGCAGATCGAGTCGAAAGGAGTGATCCGCGTCGGCATCGGCATCAGCCCGCCCTACTCCTTGAAGGACGCGCCGGGCAACCTCACCGGTTTCGATCCCGAGCTCCTCGCGCTCCTCGCTGCTGACCTCGGCGTCAAGGTCGAGTACGTGGAGAGCAGCTACACGACCATCATCGCCGGGCTACAGGCCGGCAAGTATGACATGGTGTCCTCGTTGCAGGCGCGGCCCGAACGCCAGTCAGCGGTGGATTTCGTGAAGCCGTACACCCAGAATGGCGCCGTCTTCCTCGTACCTCAATCGCGCAACGATCTGAACACGCTCGCCGACTTCGACAAGAGCAACGTCGTCCTGGCCTGTCTCCAGGGCGGCGCACAGTGCCTGACCGCGAAGAGGTCGGTCCCCAACGCGAAACGACGCGAGGTGGCCTCGGCCGGCAGTGGGGTCCCCGAACTCGTCTCCGAGGTGGTGAGCGGTCGCTCCACCGCACTCATGGTGGAGAACGTCATCGTGCGGGCAATCCTGCAGCGTTACCCGGAGTTCAAGGCGGTCCCGGATGACGGCGTGGGTGTCGACCCGGTCGGGGTCGGGTGGAGCGTTCAAAAGGGTGGGGACCCCTCGCTGCGGAATCGGCTGGACGAGTTCATCACCAAGCGGTCCGAGGACGGCACGATCCAGAAGCTCATCGATAAATGGTTCACCCCCGAGCACTCGCTCTAGGCCCGGGCCGGGAGGAACCTGGTGAACGGATACACCTGGCACTGGGAGGTCATCTGGACGGCGGACTTTTTGTCCCTCGTCCTGGCCGGCGTCAAGTATGTCATCCTCGTCAGCGCGGCGGCCCTGACAATCGGTTCGGCGCTCGGGCTCGTCGCCGCTGTCGGGAGGACCTACCGGATTCCGATCGTCAATCAGGCCGCCTACCTGTACGTGGACTTCTTCCGAACGACCCCGCTGCTTGTTCAGCTCATCTGGATCTTCTACGTCCTACCCATCATCCTAGGTTTCTCCCTGTCCGCCGTGACCTCCGGGATAATCGCCCTGAGTCTGAACGCCGGCGCCTATCTCTCTGAGATCTTCCGGGCCGGACTCGTATCGATCGGTCGAGGGCAGCGCGATGCCGCGCACGTGCTCGGCCTCTCCAGCAGGCAGACGTTGCGCTACATCCTCGTTCCACAGGCCCTGAGACGGGTGCTGCCCGCGACGGCGAACGTGTTCATCACCCTGGTCAAGGAGTCATCCATCCTGTCGGTCATCGCCATTCCGGAACTGACGTACGCGGCGCAGAACTACGTCACGACCACGTTCCGGCCACTCGAGGTGTACACCGCACTGGCGGTCCTCTACTTCCTGCTCACCTATCCCCTCTCCGTGATTACCACATATCTTGAGCGAAGGTTTGTAGTCCCTTGACCACTAACGCCAATGAATCGCATGTCTCCTCACCACCTGAGGATGACCGGAAAGTGGTTTTGCGTGTTGAAAATGCGCATAAACGGTACGGCCACATCGAGGTTCTGCAGGCGGTCGACCTAGATGTCGCCGAGTCCGAAGTGTTGTGCGTCATTGGTCCAAGTGGTAGCGGCAAATCCACTCTCCTGCGATGTGTCGCCGGCCTGGAAAGCCTTGACGAGGGCACGATCCGGGTCGGCAGGCAGGTGGACGGACAGAGCCAGGCCCGACGCTCTCGCGGCGACGTCGGGATGGTATTCCAGCAGTTCAACCTCTTCCCACATCTGCGGGTGATCGACAATGTGGCCCTTCCCCTGCGGCTCGTCAAGGGCAAGTCGACGGCCGCCGCTCGTGAAATTGCCTCAACGGAACTTGAGCGGGTCGGGCTGTCGGAGAAGGCCCAGGAGATGCCAGGTCGACTGTCCGGCGGTCAACAGCAGCGAGTGGCCATCGCACGGGCTCTCGCGATGGACGCGATGATTCTGCTGTTCGACGAGGTCACTTCCGCACTGGATCCGGAACTCGTCGGTGAGGTGCTCCGCTGCATGCGGCGGCTTGCCGCGGAGAGTCGCACCATGGTCGTCGTCACCCACGAGATGTCGTTCGCTCGGGACGTGGCCGACCGCGTCGCCTTCATGGCCGATGGACGTATCGTCGAGGTCGGGTCAGCCGAGCAGATCTTCACGGCACCACAGAACGACCGGACGAAGCTCTTCTTGGAGCGGGTTCTGAACCCCTGACACAGGATCGCGGTGCCGGCCAAGCCTCTCCCGTGGCGTGCTGCGAGGCGATGGCTCGAGTCCCCGGTGGCAGGCCCGGGCCAGTAACCCAGGCCGGGTGTCGGCATGGGACGACGTCCGCAGCGGCGGTCGACCGCGGACCGGGCCCGCCGGCAACGCCGCGAAACTCGCGTTGACCGCTGGTCAGCCTCGTGGCCGGGCGAACTCGCCGCTCAGCGGTGACCGGCGGCCACCAAACCCGATCATCCGGACCGCGTGCTGGCCGTCTCCGGCAAGTCCGGGCCGGGAGCGACGACCTCAGCAATGCCCCGCCGTGGCTTGAGCAGGATCAGCACCACCGCGGCGGCGATCGCGGCCAAGCCGATAGCAATTGTCACCTGCAGCCACTCGCCGACCGCACCCCAGACCACGATGCCGAGACCCTGGGTGGCCATCAGTCCGATTCCTCCGTATGCCAGGGCACCGGTCCGTATCCCCTCCGGCACCGTGGTCATCATCAGCCGGTCCACGCCGGCGCCGCTCGCCAGCCCCACACCCATCGCGAAGAGCAGCACCACCGCGACCGCCGGCGAGGGAGACGTAACGAAAGCCGCCAGCGCGAGGATGGCCAACCATCCACCGATCGCGGCGAATCTGACCTGTCCCGTCCCCCCGAACATGCGGCTCACCACCAGCTCGGCGACGATCAGGCCGAGCGGCATCATCGCCAGCAGGAACCCGACCTGCTCGATGGGCTGCCCGATGGCGTGGAGATACGGGACGGCGAGCGCCTCCGGGGCGATCACGCACGCCGGCATCAGCCAAGTGAACAGCAGGAGACGACGGGCCTGCCGGTGTCGGAACGGCGCGCTGTGCAGACGCATCGCACGACCGGCATCATCGACGGGCGCCTGGGGAGCGGGCCTGTTCCGGGTGCCGAACCGGATGAGGGTGGCCGAAATCAGCAGTGCCACGGCATCCACCAACAGGGCCGCCGGTGCCGAGAAGACGGCCAGCAGCACCGCGCCCACGGCCGAGCCGGCGATGACCGCACCCTGAGCCACCAGGCGGATGATCGCCCGGCCCAGCACGAACAGCCGTTCGTCGGGCAACACCTCGGACAACGTCGCCGCCCGCACCCCGGAGAAGATCGACGACAGCGTGCCCACGACGAAGAGCATGACGAGCAGCACCGGCACGGGCACCACCGGCAATGCCATGACGCCGATAACCGACCCGCTGACGACATCGCAGAGAACCATCGTCCTGCGAGGGCGGACTCTGTACAGCACCAGTGGCACCAGCACCCAGCCGCAAAGGTGAGGCAGGAATGCAAGGCTGAACGCGAACGCCGACAGGGCCGTCGAGCCGGTGCGCTCGAAGACGAGTACCATGACCGCCACTCCGGCGAAGGCACTGCCGAAAATGGATGCCACATGCGCGGCGAACAGGTTACGGAACTCCGGCACGGCAAACAGTTCACGATATGTCGCTGGCATACTCTTTCCTCTGGTTGCGCTGGTCAGCCCCGTCGCGGTCCAGTCAGCAGATTGGCCGATCTCGCGGTCGCTCATCGCCAGCATCTCGGTCTTCATCCGTACGTCAAATCTCGCCCGCGGTAGGCACCGTGCCATCGGCGGCCGGTCGTCGTCCACGTCGATCTCGCCGAGACGCAGTCCTTGCCGGAAGGTCAGGCTCTGATGCCGTCGTGCAGCACAGGCGGCGGCTCATTCCACAGCGGATTCTCGCTCAGGTCAACTGCCCAAAGGGAATGGACGACGGCTCCGCGTAGCCGCTTCGCGTCCAGCGCCTGTCTGCCGACCTCCACAGCGCTCAACCCGTGCGCCGCGGCGTACCGCAACGGCAGGTAGTAGGCGAGGTTGAAGTATTCGTACGAGCCGCCGGACAGTTGATCGTCGAACCCGTACATCCGGGAGACGATGCTGGTAGCCGAGACGTAGCAGAGACAGGCCGCGGCTAGTCGCTCGTCGCGGCGGGCTGTGAACACCACAGCCTCGTCGTCGCACCATTTCACCTGAACCCCAAGCTGGCCACCCAAGGTATCGGCGTCGAGGTCGCCGCCGTGCCGTCGCTCAAGGTTCACCGCCAGCCGCGCAAAGTCGTCCAGGCAGTCCGCCAGCCTCTCCCGTCCTATCCGGTATCCGGCCGCCTCGAAGCGGGCCTCCTCACGACGGATGCGTGCCCTTCGGTGTCCCGACATGCCGGGGGGCAGTGGGTCGTCCACGCCACCCACCGGGATGCTGGCGTCGTGGTCCATCAACACTGGCGACCGTTCAGGGACGACGTGTCGGTAGTAGCTCAGCTGGTCGCCGCGAGCGTAGATCACCAGGCATCCGACGGCGTCGATTCGCCGAGCGGCGTCCCGGAGGCGGTCCACCATGAGCGGAACGGCCCAGTCGGCGGACGCTTCGTCGGCCAGCAGCAGTTGGCTGGTGTAGGCCCGCTGAGCGGACGCGACGATGTATCGGCCGGGGCCGAGTCCCACACCCGAGAGCAACGCCGGCGGGCTGAGACTCGCCTTCTCCCGCTGCGTCGTGACCCAGAAGGGCATGGCGGCGATGATCCGCTCGCCGTCGCGGACCACCACAGCGGAGGACGTCGACCCGGTGTAGTCCTGGGCGAATCGCAGCCAGTTCCACGACTGGTAGTAGCCGGCACATCGATTCACCGCAGCCCAGGCTGCCGGATCGATCTCGGGGATGGCCTCGACGCTGACCCTCACCTCACCGCCCGCCCGCCCTTCAGTGAGCGATGGCATGCACAGCCTCCCCAGCCTCCCGCGACACCACGCCCGGCACCTGGAGATCGTGTCGGATCGCGGCTCGCGGGGTGTCGCACACCTCGATCGTCGCGGCGACCGGCGACGTCGCAAACCGCTGGGTGCGTACCGGCTTCAGGTACCGCTGAGCGGTCATCTTCCCCTCCCAATCCTGGACCGTGGCGGAGGCCAGCTGCCAGCCCGTGATGTGCTTGCACTCGGCAACGGCTGACTCGTCGCGTACGCGCTGACGTCCCATCGCTGAACGGGCTCCACGTGGTTGGCACCCGGCGACCGCTCCACGTCGTCGCGCGGAGGCGCTTCGCCGGACGAGCATGACCCACCGCACCGACAACCCACGCATCCCGCTGGGAACCTCAGAATCGCGGTCGACGACCCATCCGACGGTCACCTCAGCGACCGTCGTCGCAGCCTAGCAACATCTGCACCATTGGCCGACGTCTGCGCGGTGGACGCAGTGGTGAACTCCGCTCCGGAAAGAGCGGGAAAATAAGATCATGACGATTTGGCAGTGTCAAGCCCTTGCATTCTTCCGGCTCAATTGTTAGTCGGGCCAGCGCCTCTGCGGACCTCATGAATCCCGACCCGGGATCTCTACCATCTCCGCGCTGTTCCCGCGTCCACGGGCCGAGCGTCGTGTCCGGCGTGGACAGCAGCGCCATGATCCGGAAACGCCGAGCACGCGTCAGCCCGTTGCGGTGCGGCGTGCTTCGCCCACATGACGTCGCCTCCGGCGAGGCCGTGCAGAGCGTCCTGCCGGACGCGTTAGCGGAAGCTGACGCCGCGTGCGCAGCCAGTCGTGACGTGGGCGCACCGTCTCGACCTCCTCGCACCTACTTCGTCGCAACCGCGACCAGGTTGTAGGAGTCCTTGCGGAACGGCTTCCCTTCCCGATCGAAAAGTTCGACGGAGCTGAAGCCCGCGTGCAGCAGCCAGAACTCCAACTCGGGCCCGGAGAGGACCCGAAAATCGAACTCGTCCTCGAAGCGGCGGGAGTCACGGTAGATGACGTTGACGCCACGCAAACGGCGGCCCTCGTCGTCCACCTTGCGTTCTTCTACGTAGATCCTGTCCTCCAACCGCACGGTGATCGTCCGTCCCTTGGGGTTCAGAATCGACTCCATGGTGAACAGGGGACCGTTGAACGTCTCCAACACGAATTTGGCGCCGGGTCGCAGGAGACCACAGATGTCGGCGAGAATTCTCCGATCCGTCTCGTCGTCGAAACGGCCGAAACATGTCCACCACAGCACCGCTCCGTCGAACTCACCCAGGCCGCTGAGATCCCGCATATCTCGAACTTCGAAAGTGGCTTGCGGGACATCCGTGCGCGCGATTTCGATCCATGGGGCACTGGCGTCCACACCCAACACATTCCCGCCGCGCTTCGCGAGGTACTTCGAAATTCTGCCGTAGCCGCAGGCAATATCGAGTAGCGCGTCGCCGGGCTGGAAGCCGCCGAGCGACCATACGAGGTCACTCTCCCGTTCACTCTGTTCCGCAGGGCCGGGAAAGGTATCCGCGAACGCCAGGAACTCGCGCTGGAATTCGTGCGAATTCATCATGGGTGAAGCCCTCCTCGATGAAGAATACCCTTCGCTTGCCGGACAGGCCGACTCACGGATCGCGTCCCCGAGCCGGACCGCCGGACCCGGCGTCTAACTCTTACCCGCCCGGCACGTCGCAGTGAACAAGACGGTTATGCAGGTGACGTTCACCGCACCGCCCATCCCGTCGATCACCGACCCGACATTCTCCAGGATCTGCGCACGCTTGTGTCCCGGAAGACGCAACAGGGGGCCGAAGGTTGTCATCTGTTCCAACCATTCGTCGCGGGTGTAGGACTGCTCACTGTCGAATCGCCAGCGCTCGGGCTCGTTGAACCGGCCGACCTGTCGGATCCCAATGAGGGCATTGTCGAACAGCACCTGGTAGGCGGCCAAGTTCGGCCCGGCCGAGAAGGCGCTCAGGGTACCGGCCGACCGGGCGTCCATCGGGGATCCAGGCTCGACCCGACGATAAGCAGCAGCGAACCCCTCCGCCACCTCCGGGGGAGGTTCGAAGACGTGCCAGAACGGCGCCAACATGCCACCGGGCCGCAGCGCGCTCGCCGCTTTTGCCGCCCCCATTACGGGGTCCACCCAGTGCCAAGCCGTCCCGGACACGACGGCGTCGAACTGCCGACCGGCCAGGCCCCATGCCTCGAAGGTCGCGATCTCCACGTCGATTCCACCGCGCCGCGCCACCTCGGCCATCCGCATGTCGGGCTCGACGCCCAGGACGGCGCAGCCAGCCTTCTGTAATTGCAGCGCAACGACCCCGGTCCCGCAACCGACATCAAGCACATTCGGTCCGGTAAATGCCTTAACAAGCCGCTCGATCATGGCGTCGGGATACTTCGGTCGAGTGCGGTCATAGCGTTCCGGATTGCTGCCAAAAAACTGGCCCGGCCGCCTCTCGCCCTGGGGGTTCGACTCGACGACCTTCGGTGTCGGAGTAAGCACTCCGTCACTCTACTAGCGAGAGCACCCGATCCACAATGACATCGACAGGACTCGGTGCGGGCAACAAGCGGGGTTCCCCATGGTTGACGCCGGCCGACAACCACGATCTTGCCAATTGCCACAAAGATCGAGTAGGGTTATTGTCACCAGTTTCATCGTCCATCGCTCTTGCCAGCTCCGAACACTGCCCTCTGATCGCTGTCCCGCAGAAAGTCGTCGCAGCATGAATTTATTCGACCACTTCGGTCTGCCCATCATCGAGGCGACGGCCGACGAGGCAATGAGCCTATCCGGAGATTTCCCCGAGCCTCGGGCGGCGCTCGTCCGAGTGCTGGACCCACCGGTAGACTCGTGGGCGGCCCTCGGCGCGGCCGGATTCATCGTGAAGCCGGCATGGGTGACCTGGCTGGCCAGGATCGACGACGAACAATCGGATCTCCTCACCCGCAGCAGCCGGCAGGTGAATCGCGCCTGGCGCCGCGCCGAAAAGGCGGGGCTGCGGATCGAAGTCCAGGAGTCGATCCAGGAGGAACACCTCGACACATTCTTCGATCTCTACGAAAAGCGGATCGAGGAGATGGCGTACGGCGTGGCCTTCGCCCGCCAGGCCAGGGAGGAGATTCTCCATGGCGGGCAGGACTACGCCGTGTTCGCCTTCGACGGGGATCGGATGGTCGGGGGGTGCCTCTGTCAACGGTCGCCGGAATTCGACGTCGTACGAGTGCGATTTTCGGCAGTCGAGCTCGTGTGGCGGGAGGCGAGCCTTCCACGGGTCCTGTACACGCGGGCGTTCGATGTGGCACGTGAGGACGGTTTTCACGCCGTCACGATGGGCAACGACCCCAACCTCTACGGTCATATGACCAAGCCTGGCCTTTTCCACTTCAAAGCCCGGCTTGGTTTCGATCCGGTGCCAGCCGGGTCGCTCGGCCCACGATTCGGCGGCGACGTCGCCGACCGCCTGCTGTCGCTGGACCGGCTGACCGACCCCACCGTCATGCTCGGCTACGCCGACCTCGGCGAGCACCTGAACCCCGCGCGAGCTGATCTCGTTACCTATGTATTTGGCAGCAACCCGCTGGTCGACTCCGATCGATTCCGAACCCCACGGGTTCAGACGGTGCGGACGGTAGAGTGGCCGACAGGAAGCTCGACGCTCGCCTGACTGACCTCAGCCCTCATAAGACCCTGCGGGGCAACGGGGTCTGTCACGTCATCGCGCTATTCGTCGGTCGTGTCGTCGGCGGGCCGGCGCCAGACAACCATCCGAGCGCGACCCATGTCGATCACCTCGCACGACGGGTATGTCGACTTCACAATCCCCTCGAACTGCTCGGCGGACAGGTGCCGCTGCGACATGATGTGCCGCAACCACAGCGGGTGGGTGTTGATCCGATAAAGTTCCCACGCCTCTGTCAGGCCCCGCCTGCGCCGAAGCACGTCGAAGACGAGGTTCCGCAACGCTTGACGGCGGTACCAGCCCCGTGGACGCCCGTCCCGTCGGCCCACCAGATGGACAAGCATGAGTGTGCCGCCTGGCCGGACCAGCTGCTTCGCGGCACGCAGCCCGGCATCGAGGTCCGGCACGTGATGCAGGGTGTACGCGGAGTACACCAAGTCGAAGTGGCCGTGTGTCTCTGGCGTGACCAGCAGCAGATCGGTCAACTCGTACGTGATGTTCGTCCGGCTCCGGTCCCGACGGGCGATGTCCAGAAGGTCGGGTGAGATGTCGATGCCGACGACCTCATCGAACTTCGTCGCCAGCATCTCGCACATGAACCCGCCGGCGCACCCCAGGTCGATCGCCCGCTGGCCGGAATCCAGATTCTCCCGCAGGTACTCACGTAGAGCTATGTTGATGAGTACACCAAAGCGGTCCCGGAGTGCCGCGAACCGCACGGCCTCCGGTTGGGCCTCCGTCGCGCTGGACGACGGCCGGACGGCACCATCGGCGGCGTCTGTTCTGGTCATCTGGTGCCTCCATGATTGTGAACTGGCAGCGGGTGCCTTTCGGCGAGGAAGAGTCGCTCCCCCTATAGTTGACTGCTAGGAAGATCAGGCCAGCGAGGTCAGCGGTGCGCAGGTGAGAGCCCTCCCGGATTCCAGTGGGTAATCGTTGGTGCTGAAATCACGGACGCCGCCTGTGGCGTACCACTGCAGGATCTCAGCGTCCAGCCGTGCGCGTTGCTCGATGACGTCGGCGACGGCCTTGCCGCACTCGCGCAGCTCTTCCTCGCCGACGAACGGAAAGTCGGCCAAGATGTCGAGCGTGACGGCATCATGGGCCTCGTCGTCGTTCACGTCGGAGTGATCCATGATCGGCTTGATGAACGCCTCCGGCAACCCCAACTCCCGGGACCGCCTCACCAGCAGTTCCAGGAAGTCTGGCTCCGGTTCCTCCATGGGGAACAGAACGGTGATGAGAGCCAGCGGGAACTGGTACGCGTCCACGCCCAGAGCAGCCATGATCGCCATCGTGGCCGGCAGTGGCTGGGAACGCAGTAGCTGTTCCCGGGAGACGCCAACGGCCTTGAGGGACTTCTCCAGCATCCGATCGTGGTTACGCTCGGTCATGTAGAACGACATCAGTTTCTGCCAGGTGGTGACACTGAAGTCATCCCGAGCGAGCACCGGCGCCACGACCCGGGGACACAGGTGAGTGATCTGCCAGTACTCGATCGCATAGCCGATGATCTGCTCCCGCGTCACCTCGCCGCTCTCGAGAGCCGCATAGAGAGGACTTCGAACGGTGTCCCGGACCTCGTCGGCCAGCCGCCGAAGCGCCGGGTAAGCACCCACGCCCGTGTATCCACCCGCGGGCGCCTCCAGCCCTTCGGCCAGCATCCCCTGCTCATCGAGGGCGTCGAGCATGTCGCGCCACTCGCCGTCGCTGCCCGGGAACGCGGCCCGCAGCTCGCCCGCCGGTGTCTCGCTGCGCGCCAGCAAATCCAGAAAGCGGTAGAAGTCCTCGCGCCGATCGGCGTCGAACTCAAACTCGACGAGCCGCCGGCCGTCGAGATAGTTCACCTCGGCACCGTCGGAGGTCTTCTGCCAGACGGCATTCGGACGCAGCAACGGCCGCCGGAAGCCCTGGTCTTGGATCATCGCCGTCTCCACCATCATTCAACTCCCGCAATCCGCAGCAACGGCCGGTCAGGCTGGCTGTAGTAGTCGAGGACACCGTTGAAGAACGCGGCGTACGTCTCGACGAACAGGTGCGTCTTGCCGCGCCACCGCTGCTCGGCTTCCTTGTCCACGCCCACCACCTCTGCGAACAGCTCACGGCTCACCGCGCCGTGGTCATGGCCCGCGTTGACCTTGGCATGTGCGCGGAGCGGCTGCACGAAGTCCGACCGCACCCCGACTCGGTCGCACGCCTCAAGGAAGGAGTCGTAGATTGGACCGTTTTCGCCGTCGCCGTCGGTGTCGAGCCGCCCCTCCAGAATGCCGATCGTGGCCATGAAGAACAGCGGGTCGGTACGCGACCACCAGGCCAGCATGTTGATCAGGGCAATGGTCGTTGGCAGCGGCCGCGCCCGCAGCAACTGCTCCTTCGTGATCCCCAGGGGAGCGAACGCCCGCAGAACGATGTCATCGTGGCGGTGCTCCTCGAAGTTGAACTCCTGCAGCATGGCGCGCAACGCCGCACTCGTCGGGTGAGAAACGACCGGCCCGTCGAAGAGCGTCTCGTTGTAGAGGAAGAACCAGTTCTCCAGGCCGAAGCCGTAGAACACGTTGTGTGGCAACGACTCAGGCCGCTCCGACACCGCACGCCAAAATGGGCCTTGGAAGATCAGCTCATCGACCAGAATATTCAAATTATCTTCCACACGCGACAACGACGCAAGGCCCGAGCGCGCCTCTGGCGCACTCAAGTCGTCGACGAGCCCCATCGTCACCGCAGGCCCGATGATCGCCTTGAGCCGATCGGCGTCGATGTCCACGGCCCGCGCCAACTCCGAAATACCGCTGCGACCGTCCAAATGGCGCAGGACACGCAGAAGCTCGTCCCTACTCAACCCATCAACCGGATCGACGTCAAAGACGCCGCGTGGCGTGTGAAGCTCGATCCCACCACTGTCGTTGACCTCGGGACGAGCACGAAGTATTGGCATGCCAGGCATCAAAATATTGGCCATATTGTCCTCATAGATAGAAAAGGGTGACGCAGGCCGGGCGGGCTGGTGAGCCCGCCCGGCCCACGTACGGATCAGAGGTGCAGAGCCGAGAGAGCGATGACCTTCTTGCGACGCTTGATCCTCATATGACACCCCCTTATTTCGATCCAACTCGACATTGCGGCGGCCCGCCAGGGGGAACCATACCAGCGAATATGGCCTGCGACGACCGTCAGCATTGGGGTGAGATCGGAGAGTTACGAAGAGTGATTAGATACGCGCACCGGTCAATGTCATATCGGCAGAGAGATAGCCGTACTGGCGGTGGACGCTGCTACCGACCGTAATTCAGCACAAAGCGGGGAGCATGCCTCGCGTCCCGAATCGTGGACAAGTCGTGGTCGGTACAGGCGCGATGCGTTCAGCGAGGCGTGCGGGCCTCCCACCGCACGGTGCGGCGTAAATCGGCAGGTCGAACCCACCCACAACGGCGGTGGACATCACTACGAGCCACGTTGCCCAGGAAACCGGCCTGTCGCCTCAATGGGCTTCTCGGCAGCTTGACGAACCAGTACCAACGCCGTTCAGATAGCGGCTGCGGCGGCTGGCCCACCACCTGCCTGATCGCTCACGATCGAGCGGCAGCGCCACCCTTAGTCGATCATGAAAAACGGCGGTCCCACCTGCGTCCTGCTGACCCGGCACGCGACTCGGCCGGGTCGAGAGGTGCGGTGGGAGGCAGTGCCGGCGCGGGACGCAGGCTGGCTCGGTGGCCACCGGCCGAAAAACTCCGACGACCCTACCTATCCCGGGCACGCGGCGCCGGATCTGGAGGTACCGATAATGCGCGACACCGGTGTTCAGCACGCTGCTTTTGTGCAGGACGCGGCGCCAGGAGACATCGCAGCGATTGCCGCCGTGCACGTGGCGGCGAGGCAGAGCGCCTACCAGACTCTGCTTCCCGGCCAGGTGCTCGCGGCAATGAATACCGAACGAATGACCAAGTGGTGGGGCGGACAACTGCGCGCAACCCTCCCACCGCATCAGCTACCCGTTGCGGTGGACGGCTCGGCCGCACGCAAGGTGCTCGGATTCGCACACGTCGGCATCGGAGAGGACGCAGGATTCGGCGAGCTGCACGCTATTCACGTTCACCCGAACGTGCAGGGACAAGGGCTCGGCGGGGCAACTGATGTTAAGAGCAGTGCAGACGCTGACGACGTGGGGATTCTCCCGCACGCTTCTCTGGGTTCTCGATCGCAACGAGAACGCGCAGCGATTCTATCGCCAGCGAGGCTGGCGGCACGTAGCCGGCAGTTTTCGCGAGCACATCATCGAGGGAGCCACAGTGGCCGAGGTGTAGCTGTTCAGCGTGAGTAGATGGGCGGCCGAATCGGTCTGACCTGTGGTTATGCGCTCATACGGTGGGTCGATCTTGACCCTGCAGCCGCTCCTGCCAGCTGTGGCCGTCCGCTCTGTAATGGTTTGACCAGATCGGCGAGAGTCTCGACAAGGCATGATCATGCCGTTGACGTTGGCTGAACACGTACGCCGAGGTGGCCTACGACTGTGACCTTCCCAGATAACTGATGTTGGCATTACCTGGCTGGTCTCCAGTTCAGGCCGATGCGGGGACGCGGCTCTCTTGTAGACAATTGCGGGTCCATGCGAGCCTTTCCCGGGATCAAATCGTCGCATGGACCGCACTAACGGGAATCCTCTCAACCGAAGCGGACGGATACGGCATGACCGGAGTCACCGAAGAATCAACATGTGCCCCAGTAATGCTCTCGACCGGCCTGCGGGACGTCGTCACGGCATACCGCGCGGTCATCCTGGATATCTGGGGCGTGCTCATCGATGGCAAGAGCGCCCTGCCGGAGGCGGCGGAATGTCTTCGACAGTTGCGCCGTCACGGCATCGCGGTCCTGCTGCTCTCGAACAGCTCCCGGGGGTCGGACAACCTGCGGTCCTACCTGAATGAGCTCGGCGTGCCGGTGGACCGGACAGACCACGTGGTCACCTCGGGCGAGTTGGCCGCCGAACATCTCAGCGGGACCAGCCATCGCCGAGCTTTGCAGGTCGGCTCGGACGAGGGGACGGACTGGCTCGTCCGCGATGGCAGGGTGCTGGTCAGGACGGCCGATCAGGCCGACGTCGTGGTGGCCACCGGAGCTGTCCGGGACGAGAGTCTCCTGCCGTTCTGGATGGAGCAGTTGCGCTCCACCGCACGGCGAGGCGTTCCGATGATCTGCGCAAACCCAGACCGAGAGCTGTACGTCGGCAGTCGCCGGATACGGGCTGCCGGCCACCTCGCAGACCTGTATGTGGGTCTCGGCGGAACGGTGACCTGGTGCGGCAAACCCATGCCCGAGGCCTACCACAGTTGTCTTACCCGGCTGGCGACGGACGCGGCCCACGTCGTCGCCGTCGGCGACTCGCTTGACACCGACATCGCCGGCGCCGCCTGTGCCGGGCTGCACCGCGTTCTGGTCCTCGACACTGGCGTTCATCGTGACATGGCTGGCCTGGCTGGGAACGGATTGTCGGAGGCGATTCGGGAGCGCGGGACGGCACTTCCCACCTTCACCATGGACCGGTTGCGGTGGTGAGCGAACGAGGTGATGCAGGAGAATGGCAGACAGCGCCGCCAACCCCGCCGGACGAGCTGTGCGCCAAGGTTGCCCGCTGGGCCGAAGACCTGCTTGCCGGAACGACGCCGACGACGACCAGTTGGCTCGCGGTCGAGCAGCCTGGTCCCTGGGGTCGCGACGCGGCCACCCTGAGCCGACTCGATCCCGTTCTCGGCGCTCACCTCGCTGCCGCAGCGCAGGATCGCGGCATGAGGCTGCTGCTGATCCGGCGCCCCAGCCAGCGGGGATTCGACGAGCCCGGCGGGCGACGGGTCCTCATGGCGCACACCCGCCCAGGGAGCGCCTGGCTCGAAAGCATCCGGATCGAGGACGACAGCGAACTGCGTCACCTCGACCTCGACGGACTGGCTGCCGGCCGTCCCTCGGGGCACGGTCACCGCACCGACCCGGTAGCACTGGTGTGCACGAACGCCAAGCGGGATCGCTGCTGCGCCGTCTTCGGGCGCGCGCTCCTCCGGGACCTGAGTGACTCTCGGACTGCGGAGGTGTGGGAGTGCAGCCACCTCGGCGGGCACCGGTTCGCACCAACTGCCCTCGTGCTGCCTCACGGCTACATGTACGGCTGGCTCACGCCCGATCTACTCGACGACGCCCTGGCCGCCGCTGCGGCGCACCGATTGGACCTACGGAGGCTGCGCGGCCGCTCCACCTGGACGGCAGCCGGGCAGGTAGCGGAGCTGGCCATTCGTCAAGGGACCGGCGACCACGACCCGAACTCCCTGGTCGTAGTGGAGCTGCCGGATCGCTCGGTGCTTGTAAGCCACCGTGACAGACAGCGTTGGATCGTGAAGGTCGCGCCGAAGACCGGCGGCCGGCGGCGGCCGAAATCCTGTGGGCAGCTTCCGGACGTCGTCAGTGGCCTCGTGGTGGAGCGCATCCTCCGCATCGCGTAGGGCCTGTCTGCCAAGGGGCTGGGACACTGGCCGCGGCGGCGACGCGGTGCGTGTCCCGCCGGCGGGACACGCACCGCCGTGCCTGTCCGACTCGCCCCACGGTCCGCCTCGTACGGCTGATGATGCCACTTCGTGGTCGACCACGCGCGCAGCCAGATGAGCGGCGACGGCGCAGCGGAAGCGGCAGGGTGTGCAGGAGACGCCGTACGCGTCCGCCGCGACGGCGGCTGGGCTCGACGAAGGCCGCTGGCACGTGCGAACCATACCCTCGTAGTGCTTTGTTGGATTCTGTGGCGTTTGTTGCGGTGTAGAGGTTTCCCGGGTTGGTGGCAGGTGCGGCAGGCGCCGGTCCGGGTCGCGAGGAGTCGTTGCATCTCGCGGATGACCGCGTAGAAGGTCAGGTCGCTCTGGGTCAAGGCGCAGTTCGGTGACGAACAGGTGCGCGCCGGTGGCCAGGGTGACGTGGCGGTGCCAGCCGATGAAGGAGCGGCCTTCGAAGTGGTTCAGGGCTGCTAGGCGGGCGACCGCATGTACCAAGTGGCTGTCGCGGCGGTTCGGAAGTCCAACGACTCGTACAACGGCATCCCGGCGTCTGTCGCGACAAGCGTGAAAGGCCGGGCCGGATTGGCGCGAATGGCCTGGGTCAGCAGCGCCCGGGCAAGCCCGACCGATCGGTGCTCAGGTGAGGTGACCAGCCAGTAGAGGCCCACGCTGTTGCCGTCGTCGAAGGTGTAGCCGGCGCCGGCCGCCGCACCATCCCGATATGCCAGCCAGACTCTCCAGCCAGGGACGCCGAGGACGTGCGGGGGAAGCGCCTCGCCTCTGCGCCATGGCAGCAACGCGGATACCGGGAAGCCCTCCACGATGACGCGCTCCGCCACCGCCAACTCGGCCGGATCAGAAACCTGGACGATGCGCACGCCCTTGGTGACGGCAGCAGGCACCGCCGCTATGGATCGCACCATCACCGGCATACGCAGAACGCGTACCGTCGAGGCGGGCAGCACCTCATGCCCGCCGTACACATCTTCGACGACCACGCTCTTCGTCGAAGATACGTCGTCCACCAGACCCGACACGCCCTCCGCCGACAGCGGCTCCCGCACCAGGATGCGCGTCATCCGGGGCAGATCGGCGCGGAAGTACGCCTGTTCCTTCTGGGTGTCATCGGGGGCCACCGCCCGCCACATCGCCGAGGCGTTTTCGACATATATATCCTGCCCGATCATTCACGGGATACTAACATCCACGCCGCAGATCGATGATCTTCATCGACGGCTCGATTCCAACCCTGAATCGGCATCGGTTCGGGTTGCGCCAAGCCGCCGCACGTCCCGGCTGGTCAACATGCCCAGAACGGCGACGACGACCGATGCGGCGAGGATCAGCAGCGTGACTCGGGTACCGATCACCTCGCTGAGCGGTGCTACCGCGATCTGGCCGAGTGGAACCGCTGTCCAGGAGCCCAACATGTCGTAGGAATAGACGCGGGCCAGCCGTTCGCCGGGGATGTGTTGTGCGAGCGAAGTGTCCCAGGCGACGGCGAACTGCTCGACCGCGATGCCGACCGCCACCGCCGCCATCAGCAGCATGATGAGGCTGGGCGTCAGGGCCAACCCCAGCAACAGGAGCGCCTCGGCCAACATACAGAGCACGCCGAGCCGCAGCAATCTGCGTACCCGGATCCGTAGGGCGATCAAGCCGCCGACCACCATGCCGGCGGTCTGCGCGGCCAGCACCACGCCCCAGGCGCTCCGGCCGATGGTCTGGTCGGCGACGGCCGGGCCCAGCACGTTGACGCCGCCGGCGAGCGCCGCATTGAGGACCATGAAGCCGAGTACGACCACCCAGACCCAGGTCCGCGCGGTGAACTCGGCCCAGCCCTCGCGGAGGTCGGTGAGGACTCTGGTGCGGGCGCCCCGGTCCCGCGTACCGGAGATCCGGACTCCGGCGAACATCGCGGCGGCGACCGCGAACGTCAGCGCGTCCACAGCGAGACCCCATCCGGGCCCCGCGGCGGCCACCAGGAGTCCGCCGAGAGAGGCACCGCCGATCATTCCTGCGTTCATCCCGAGTCGGATGAGCGCGTTGGCCGGTAGGATCAACTCCGGCGGTACGGTCTGCGGTGTCGCGGCGGCCGAGGCTGGCTGCGCCAGAGCGGCCACGATCCCATTGGCCGCACCGAGCGCCAACAACAGCGGGATTGTCGCCGCGCCGGTGAGCACCAGGGCGGCTACCGCCGCTTGGGTCAGCGCGCCCAACACGTTCGAGCCGACGAGCACCAGCCGGCGCGGAAGTTTGTCAGCCGCCACCCCGCCGACAAGCACGAACAGTACGGTCATCAGTGATCTCGTGCCGACGACCAGGCCCAGGTCGCGCACGGAGCCGGTCAGATCGAGTACGGCGAACGCCAACGCGATGGGTGCCAGGGCGGTGCCCACCATATTGGCCAACCGACCGGCGGCCAGGTACCGGAACACCCCGTACCGCAGTGGAGCAAGCATCGGTCCTCCATCAGAGACAGGAGATGGATGGTCGCAAACCGGTCCAACGGCGCCGAGGGGTGGGCGCCGAGGTGGACGCCTCCGCTCCGCTCATGGGCAACGACTATCCGTGACTGACCCCGTCCGCGCTCGTTATTGACCCGTAATCCAAATGGTTTGTGATCGTTTGGGGTGTATGGGCGTTACGGTGCGGGACGCGCGTCGGCTTTCCCCTGTGGCGCAAG
>NZ_JBNCKT010000106.1:0-19623 GCF_049841675.1 Micromonospora sp. DT4 | reverse complement strand
TACGCAGGATCGTGGTCATAGGGGGTAGCTCCTTCGGGGGTAGGAAACACCCACACATCCCGGGGGGATCGGATGACGTGGGTGTGAGCACCTCGTCCGGCGCTGCACGGAACAGGGGGAAAAGTCTGGGGCGGCGGCCTACGGGCTGATCGCTCGTGACGCCGGGGGTGGCGGCCTGCGAGCGGGGGGCTCGCGGCGCCGGGACCGGGTGTAACGACCCGCGGTCCGGGGTCATTCCCGGGGGTTCAGGTGGCGGCCTCCGAGCGAGGGCTCACGGCGCCGGATCCTGTATAACGACCCGACGGCCGGGGCCATTCCCCGACCAGGCCACCCCCGCAACGTGGACTTCTCCCGGCGGACAGACCGTACATAACGGGCGACGGGGACAGTCCACGGCCTGGCGGGCGGTCGGCGGATCTGGTCCGGCGATTCGCTCGAGGGTCAGCCCGCCACCATCCCGGCCGGTCACACCCAAACACCGAGACCGGACATAACGCCCAGAACGCGCCCGCGCACCGAGGGCAGCGGCGATACGGACGAATGATCGACTCCGGGTCGCCGATGTGGGGGCATCAACCGCGTCAGACACCCCACATCGGCGACCTGGCGGTGCCATGCGACCACCTGCGACGAGGGGACGAGGGCTGGCGCCCGTCGGAAGATCCGACGGGCGCCAGCCTGGGGTGCGATCCGGGCAGTGCCCGGAGGGTGGTGCGCCGATCAGTGCGCGGCCCCGCCGAGGCGCTGGCGGCGACGCCAGGCCAGGGTGAGCAGTAGCATGATCGCGCCGGCGCCAACGAGGCCGCCGCCGAGCTTCATGGGCGTACCGATGCTGTCACCGGTGACGGGCAGCGGCTGCTTCCTGTGCAGCACCTGCAGCTCGACGGTGGCGGTCCGGCCAGACTCCCGGCCCGTGGCGGTGAAGGTCAGCAGACCGGTCACCGATGGCTTGTAGCTCTTGGTGAAGCGACCCTGGGCGTCGGTGTACGCCGTAAAGTGCAGCGGCGCGCTCGCCTGGTACGCCACCGGCGCCATGGCCACGGTGGTGCCGTCGCTGCGGCGGGCCGGCGCCTTGCCGGCGGCCGGGGCCGCCAGCGGGGTGACGGTCACCGTGATGTCGACGGTCTCGTTGGGGCCGAAGCCCGTCCCGGTCAGGACGACCGTCTCGCCGAGAATGATCGTCGGCCGGTTGACGGTCAGGGCCGGCGGCTGCGGCGCGTACGGGGGCGGCTGGGGCGGGTCGGTGGTCGCGCTGGGCGCCGGCTGCGGCTGTGCCGCCCCCGCTGCCGTCGGCACGGCCACCACGGCCAGGCCGACCGTGAGCGCCATGATGATGCGGGATAGCCGCATGATTGGTTCCCTCCTACTGGTCACAGCTTGGTGCGGAATGAACTTGGGTGGTCCATGGGCTGGCGGTGGGGGTCAGCCACAGTTCGGCCTGCCCGACGCCGGTCTTGGCCGTCAGGACGGTGACCTCCAGCGCCCTCTCGACGCCGGGGCCGATGTCGACGTTGGCCGTCGCGACCTGGCGGCGGCGTTCGGTGCCGCTGCCAAGTGCCGTTTCGACCCCGTCGAGCCGGGCATCGAGCACGGAGCCGCCGGCCGGACTGAAGATCGACACCAACGTGCGAGCGGTGTACGGATCACCAGCCAGACCGAGGCCGAGGATCGACTTGCTCAGCCCCGACTTCGGCGCCGTCGAGCGCAGGGTCACCCGCAGCCGGAGCTCGCGGCGGCCGTCGGGCCGGCATTCACCGACCGTGAGGCTCGCCGTCGGCCGCAGGTAGTAGCCGAGTTTCGCGCCGCTGCCGTCGTTGAGGAACACGCCGACAGTCGGCACGGTGTCCTGTTCCGGGAGCGTCCCGGCCATCCGGCTGTCGCCGAACGTCCGCTGTTCCTCCGGGTGGGCACTCCAGAACAATATCCGGCGTTCCGTGATAGCACGGGCGAATGCGGACAACAACACCCGAGGGTTGACATTCTTCTTGAAGAAGGCGTCGAACACCGCGGCGGCGGAGGACGCGAAGTACGTGTCCTGCTGCGTGGTGCCCAGCCGCTGATAGGTCTCGTTCAGCAGGGTCTGCACGACCTTCTCGCTGGCCAGCGGCACCCCACCGGGCACCAGCACCGGGCCGGTCGCCTTGAGCAGGTAGGACAGCACCACCGGGTCGACGGCGAGCACGCCGTCGACAGTGGTGCCGGTCTTGCGGCGGAACATCTCCCGGTACAGGGCGGCGGCGGTCGGGAAGTGCGGCGTGAGGTTCACGTCGGCGGGATAGATGCCCGGCAGGTCGGTCCAGATCGCCCGGGTCTCGGCGGGCAGCTTGAGCGCCGGGGTGAACTGGCCGAGGGACGCGCTGCTGCCCTGACGGCCCATCCGGACCCCCCCGTTCTCGGCCTCGATCATCGCGTACGCGCCGAACATGCCGCCGGTGGCGCGCAGCTCGGCCAGGTTCTGCGAGACGAGCAGGTAGCGCCGCGGGCCACCGGCACCGAGCAACGGCGGCAGCAGCCGCGCACCCTGGTCGGCGGCGGCGGTGAGACCGGCCAGCCGGTCGATCTCGCCACGGAGGTCGGTCAGCGCCTGCCGGACCTGGCTGAGCAGCCGGTCGGCCGGCACGGTGGCCAGGTCGCGACGGGTGCCCTGTACCGCGTCGTTCACCCGCGTCAGCTCCGCGGAGACCGACGCCAGTCGGTCCAGGTCCAACCGGCCGCCGGCCGGCACGAGGCTGGTCAGGTCCGTGCGCAGCAGGCTGGGGAATGCCTGCCGGGCCAGGTCGTCGATGGCGACGGCGATCAGACGGACCGCGTCGAGGTCGTCGCCGGCGAGGGGGGTACGCCGACCGAGCGTCCAACTCGGGTCGGACGTGGCGGCCCGGGCCGCGCCGGACTGCTCTTGCAGGGCAGAGAGGGTCCGCAGGGCACGATCGGTGTCCCCGCCCACGACCTGGGCGCTCAGCTCCCGGGCCAGTCCGGCGGCGTTGATCAGGTGTGCGCGCGCCTGCCAACCCCGAAAGCCGACCCATCCGCCTGCGGCCAGCACCAGCGATCCGACCACCAGGGCGCCGAGCAGGGCCCGTCGCAGTCGCGCACGCCGGCGACGCCGGGACCGGCTCCGCCGCCGACGCGGCCGTTCGCTCTCCGTCACACCACACTCCCGTTTGCCGGAATCGGACACTCCGTCGGATTCCTTGACGTTCTTAGCACGTTACGAGGATTCTCATACCGTTATGGCATTTAAAGCCCTTTACGCGAGGTTTCCTCGCGGCTCTCCGCCGCCTGCGGTACGCGGCCCGCAGCCTCGTGCAGCAGCCGTTCGATCCGGTCCACGCCGGCCGGCAGCGACATCTCCCGCAGGTACGTCTGTCGTCCCCGGCGCCCCATCTCGGTGCGTGCGGGCGGCGGGATGGTCGCGGCAAGCCAGAACCGGTCGGCCAGCGCGGCCCAGTCCTCGGGAGGGCAGGACAGCCCGGCTCGGGCGCGCTCGACCAGTTCGGCGGTGTCCCCGCCGGCCGACGCAACGATCGGCGCGGCACACGAGAGCGCGGCCTGCAGTTTGCCCGGCAGCATGCCGCGAAGCTCGGGCAGGTCGCGCAGCATGATCAGCTGGTAGTCGGCGGCGGCGTACAGCTCGGGCATGTCGACCGGTGAGCGCCGCTCGAGGAAGCGGACGTTCTCGGCCTTGAGGTCGGCGGCGAGCCCCCGCACCCGCCGCTCGTCCGCGCCCGACCCGACCAGGACCAGGTCCATCGTGCGGTCCAGCGCCGCGGCGGCCCGTACCGCCGTCTCCAGCCCCTGCCGGGGGCCGATGGTCCCGGCGTGCATGACCACGCACCGGCGGTCCCGGCGGACCGTCTGCCGGGCCGCCGCACCGGGTGTCGCCGGGTAGAAGATGCGCTCGTCGGTCCAGTTGAGGACCAGACGGACCCGGCCCGGATCGGCGCCGGCGGCGACCACCAGGTCGCGCATCGACGGCGCGGCCACGGCGACCCGCGCCGCGGACCGGTAGATGCGGGTCATCGCGGCGCCCATCCGCGCCGACCAGCGGCCGTCGCCGGCCGCGTCGTCGCGCGCCCAGACATCCTGTACGTGCAGCACGGCCGGCACCTTCGCGAGGAGCCGGAGCACGGCGGCGGTGGCGAACGTGGTGGCCGGCAACTGGAAGACGTAGAGGGCGTCCACGTCACCCAGGAACCGGCGTGCCGCCAGCGAGGCGCTCCCGGCGAACGACAGGTAGCTGGCCATCCGCGCTCCCGTGGAGGCGGCTCCACCGGAGATGCGCGGCACCCGCCGGACCGCCAGCCGTTGGCTGTGCGTCTCGTGGTGCCACCGCTGCCGCCACCCTGGATAGACGTGGCCCCCCGGGTAGTCGGGGAATCCGGTGAGCACGCGGACCTCGTGCCCGCGCGCCGCCAACTCCTCGGCGAGGCTGCCGGGGATGAACGCCGGCTCGGGTGGGAAGTGGTACGACAGGATGCCGATCTTCACCGGAGCACCGCCGGTGGGCACGGATCGGCCTCGACCGGCGCGGCACCCCGGCCGGCGGACGGCCGGCCCGCGTACGATGCCGACAACCCCTTCCCGCGCGCCCAGCGGCGTCGACGCACCACCCTCGCGGTGTGGCGACCCGTTTCCGCACCCACGAGAGGGCTTCCGATGGCCGACCGCGTGCTGTTCGTGTGCCACGCCAACCTGTGTCGTTCCCCGATGGCCGAGTACCTGGCCCGCCGGCTGCTGGCCGACCGGCCCGTGCTGGTGTCCAGCGCCGGCACCGACGCGCGGGACGGGTTCGAAATGCACCCGTACGCCGCGCAGATCGTGGCCGAGGAGGGCGGCGAACCGACGGCGTTCACCAGCCGTACGCTGCGTGCCGAACACCTGGCCGACGCGACGCTCGTGCTGACCGCGACGCGGCGGCAGCGGTCGGTGTGCACCGCGCTGACGCCCGGCGCGCTGCACCGGACGTTCACCCTGCGCCAGTTCGGCCGCCTGGCGGCGGCGGCCGAGCCACCCGTCGGCTCGGCCGACGATCCGCTGGAGGCGGCCATCACCGCCGCCGCCCACGCCCGGGGGCGGCTGCAACCCGCCGCCCCGGACGCGGACGACCTGCGGGACCCGATCGGCGGTACCGTCGCCGACTTCCGTCGCTGCGCTGAGGAGATCGAACGCTCGCTACGACCCCTCGCCGCGCTCATCGGGGCAACCGGGTGAGTTCCTGGGTACGGTCGCTGACGCCGTTGACCCCGGCGCCCTCGCTGTGCCGGGCGGCAGTGGCCCGGTCGGTCGGGACCGACGGCGAGGCGGTCGAGGCGACCACCCGGTAGGCCTCATACTGGTACGTTTCGGCCTTGGCCACCTTCGCCATGTTCAGCACGCAGCCGAGCAGTCGTACCGAGACCGAGTGCAGCGAACGGGCCGCCGCGGCCACCTGTGCCCGCGACGTACGGCCCTGCTGGCTCACCAGCAGTGCGCCGTCGGCCTGGACGGCCACCACGACACCGTCGGTCACCGCGAGCAGCGGCGCGGTGTCGATGATCACGATGTCCGCGGACTCGCGCAGCGCGAGGAGCAGGTCCGCCATCGCCTTGGAGCCGAGCAGCTCACTCGGGTTGGGCGGCGCGGAACCGCTGGGCAGCACCAGCAGGGACTTGTCGCCCCAGCGCTGCACCACGTCACCGACCTGGACGTCCCCGACCAGCACGTCGGTGAGACCGACACCGGCGTCCAGGCCCAGGTAGTCGTCGACCTTCGGACGGCGCAGGTCGGCGTCGACCAGCAGCACCCGCCAGCCCGCCTCGGCGAGCGCGATGGCCAGGTTGCAGGACATCGTCGTCTTGCCCTCGCCCTGCAGTGCGCTGGTCACGGCGATGACCCGGGCCGGCTCGTGCACGTCCACGAAGCGCAGGTTGGTCCGCAGCTTGCGGACCGCCTCCGCGCGGGCCGACGTCGCGGCTTCGCCGACGATCAGCGGGGCCGTGCGGGCGGTGCTCTCGAACGGGATCTCACCGAGCAGTGGGCTTCCGGTGGCGCGTTGCAGGCCGGCGGCGTCGCGCAGGCGGACATCGGCGACGCCGCGCAGGATCGCCAGGCCGACGCCGAGCGCCAGACCGAGCAGGCCGCCGAGCGTGAGGTTCCGCAGCGGCTTCGGCGAGACCGGGCTCGCGCTGACCCGTGGGCCGCTGACCACTTCGATCTTGATGGGCGCCTTGCCCTCGGGTGGTGTCTCGACCTTCTGCACGAGTTCGACGAACTTCGCGGCGAGGGTCTCGCTCACCCGCAGGGCCCGGGTCTGGTCGGTGTCCGTGACGGAGGCCCGCAGCAGGACGGTGCCCGCTTCGGTGGAGGTGGTCACCCGGCGCTGCACCTCGTCCGCGGTGAGCCCGACCGGAGTCTCGGCCGCCACGCTCTGCGCCAGGCGGTCGCTGTTGAGCAGGTCGCCGTACGACTTGACGCGCTGCTGAAGGAACAGCCCACCCTGGTAGGCGTCGGTGACGCCCTGGTTCGGGGTGGTGACGAAGAAGGTCACCGAGGCGACGTACCGGGGCTGGGCCCGTACGGTCAGGAACGCCGAGACGCCCAGGGCCACCATGACCGTGACCAGTACGACCCACCAGTGCCGACGCACGTGGCGCAATTGGCGGAGCAGGTCCATCAGGAGTGCCTCCGGGCGGGTCCGGTTACGCCAAAGAACTTCACGAAAACCCCCAAGGTCGTCTGTCAACTCGTGAAACCATTAAAGCCCCTCATAGGGCTTATGTCCGGAGTTATGTATTTTCGGCGCGACCAACTGCGCCCGCATGACCAACCCGACGAAGGGCCATTCGGCAGCGGCGATGCCCGGAAAAGTCGACGACCGATTCCCCGCGGCCCCGCATCGTCGCCGCGTCCCGCTCATGTCGATCACCGCGTCCGGCCGACCGGATAGGGTGGACAGTGGTGTGCCGGGAAGTCTGGTCGGCGATTGGATCCGTGCCGTCCCGACACCCGAGGTGAGCCCCACCCATGACCGGCCGCTCCCCCTTCACCGACCGGCCGCGCGCCCGGCTCTTCTCACGGTCGTCCTGGCCCGAGGCCCGACACCTGGCCGAGGTGCTGCGCACCGAGACAGTCGGCGGCGCCCTGCTGCTGCTCGGCGCCGTCATCGCGCTGATCTGGGCGAACTCGCCGTGGAGCGGGGCGTACGTCCGGCTCGGCGCCTGGGTGCCCTGGCCCGGCGGCGTACGCTGGCACCTCGACCTGAGCCTCGCGACCTGGGCAGCCGACGGCCTGCTGGCCATCTTCTTCTTCGTGGTGGGCCTGGAGCTCAAGCGTGAGTTCGTCGCCGGCGACCTGCGCGATCCCCGGCGCGCGGCGCTTCCGGTGGTGGCCGCCCTGGGCGGGATGACGCTGCCAGCGTTGACCTACGTGGCGGTACTCCTCGGCACGGGCGGCGAGGGGCTGCGGGGCTGGGCCATCCCGACCGCCACCGACATCGCCTTCGCGCTGGCCGTGCTCGCGGTGGTCAGTTCACACCTGCCCCAGGGCCTGCGCGCCTTCCTGCTCACCCTGGCCGTGGTCGACGACCTGTTCGCGATCACCATCATCGCGGTCTTCTACACCGCCGACTTCCACCCGCTGCCCCTGCTCGCCGCGCTCGCCCCGCTCGGGCTCTTCGCCTGGCTGGTGCAGCGTGGCCGGACCTGGTGGTGGGCCCTCATCCCGCTGGCGGTCACCACCTGGGCCCTGGTACACGCCTCCGGTGTGCACGCCACGGTCGCCGGCGTGCTGCTCGGCTCCACCGTGCCCGTGCTGACCCGCGTCCGCGCCGGCAGCGCCGCGACGGCCGACCGGTCCGAGTCCGGCGGCGCGGACGCCGGCGGGCTCGCCGCACACCTGGAACACCGGTGGCGACCCGTCTCGGCCGGCATCGCCGTACCGGTCTTCGCCCTCTTCGCGGCCGGTGTGACACTTCGTGGCACCGATCTGGGGGCCCTGCTGACCGATCCGGTGGTGATCGCCGTGGTAGCCGGTCTGGTGCTCGGCAAGAGCATCGGGATCTTCGGCTCGACCTACCTGCTGGCCCGGTTCACCCGCGCCGAACTGGACGAGGACATCACCTGGTCCGACCTGGGCGGCATCGCTCTGCTGGCCGGGGTCGGGTTCACTGTCTCCCTGCTCATCGGCGACCTGGCGTTCGGCGCGGGCAGCACGGCCGACGAACGGGTCAAGGCGGCGGTGCTCACCGGGTCGGTGATCTCCGCGACCCTCGCCGCCGCCGTGCTGGCCCGCCGCAACGCCGCGTACCGGCGAGTGGCCGAGAAGGAGCGACTCGACGCCGACGGCGACGGCGTACCCGATGTCTATCAGCGACCTGGTCGAGACTGACCGGGACGACCGACGCCCGGTGTTCCGGCGGGAGCCCCGCCGGGGTCAGCGGCGGGAGTCGCCGCTGGGCCGCCGGTCCTCGGTCTCGTCGGCCAGCGCGTCGGCCATGGGCGCGGTGAGATCGTCGCCGGGCACCGCCACCTCCTCCGCGAGGTCCTGCTCGTCGGGCTTGCCGCCAGGCTGCGGCTCGGGAGCGGTGGCGCCGCCGGCGTACCCGTACTCGTTCGGTTCGTCATGCCGGCTCATGTGGTTATCCTCCCGTTTTTCCCTGTTTCGCTGGTACCGCCCACGGTAAGCGGTGATCGTCGTCCCCGCAGCGCGGCGGAGATTGTCGCCGTGACCACGGCGGCGGGAGACTCAACGCCGCCGCGAGCAGTTGGCGCAGCGCGACGATCGCTACGGCGGCGGCCAGGCCACCCCACGCCGGATCGTTCGCGAGACGAAGCAGGCCGGCCGCCGTCAGCAGGTCCAACAGCACCCGTACGGCGACCCGCACAGCGCCGGT
This sequence comes from Micromonospora sp. DT4, assembly GCF_049841675.1. Lineage (NCBI taxonomy): Bacteria > Bacillati > Actinomycetota > Actinomycetes > Micromonosporales > Micromonosporaceae > Micromonospora > Micromonospora sp. DT4. The sequence continues at coordinate 10,754 of NZ_JBNCKT010000106.1, read as the reverse complement.
GCACAACGCCGTGACGACCCCGGCGACCAGAGCCGACGCGGTCACCACCTCGACCAGCGCGTCGATCACGTCCCCTGCTGCCCGTCGGCGACCTGCCGCTGCTCCTGCCGGATCTCCCGACCGAGGAAGTAGTTCAGCGCCGTCCGGATCGTGGCGATCGCCGCCAGCTGGCCGATCTGGGTGAACGACGGAGACACCGCGGTCCGCAGGACGTCGGCCGCCAGCTGGAACTCCAGGCCGAGCGTCAGGAACCGACCCAGCGACAGGCGGATCGGGGTGAAGACAGCGGCGGTGCGGTGCCGCAGCCCTTCGGCCAGGAACCGCACCGCCGCCCAGAGAGCGCCCACGAAGATCACCAGGGCGCCGGCCACCTCCACCACGGCGACCAGCACCTCGTCGCCGTGGCGCAGCAGCTCCGCCGGCTCCACCCGCAGGCGTTACCCGCCGCCGGGGCAGCTAGTCGGCGCTCAGGTCAGCTCGTTGACGGCCTCCAGGATGAGCCAGAGGCCACTGATGGCGAAGAGCACCGCCGCGCCGTACCTGATGGTCTTCTCCGGCAGGCGGCGGCCGAGCATCCGGCCGACCAGGATGGCCAGCGCGTCCGCGGCCACCATGCCGACCGTGGAACCGAGCCAGGTGCCGAACCAGCCGTACTTGGTGGCCAGGGTGATCGTCGCGAGCATCGTCTTGTCGCCCAGCTCGGCCAGGAAGAACGCCACCGAGACCGCCACGATCGCCGTCTTGCTGGTCTTCTCGGCCTTGCGCTTCTCCTCCTCGGTGAGCGTGTCACCGCGCAGCGTCCACGCGCCGAAGCCGAGGAACGCCACGCCCGCCACCAGGGAGATCCACTCGGTGGGCAGCACGGCACCGAGACCCGAACCGATGGCGACCGACGCCAGGTGCACCACCGCCGTGGCGACGGTGATGCCGATCAGCACCGGAATCGGCTTGAACCGCGTGGCGAACGTCAGCGCCATCAACTGGGACTTGTCTCCCAGCTCGGCGACGAATATGACACCGAAGCTGACGACCAGCGCGGCGAGGAATCCCTCCATGACATCCTTCCCGTTCATGCCGGGAGGAGGTACGGGGGCGCCCTCGACCCGGCTGCGACAGCCTGAGTCGAAGGTCTCGCCCGCCCCGGAGACCGGGGCCGCGTGGCCGGATGCGGAACGCACCAGTATGTCGACCACGACATTGGGGGCTACTCCCCTTCGCGCGACCAGCCTAACCGATCACCGATCGGACCGGACGTCGCGGGTGAACAGGCTCACCGCGCGCGGGCCAGCGTCACCCCGAAGAGCCCGCGCGGGTCGGTCCAGAAGTGCGCCGCCGCGAAACCCGCCGCGTCCAGCTCGGCGGCCACCCCCTCCGGGAGGAACTTCGCCGACACCTCCGTCCGAAGCTCCTCCCCGGCGTCGAACGCCACCGAAAGGTCCAGCACACGCACCCGCATCGGCCGTGTCGCCCGCAGCCGCATCTCGATCCACTCCTGCTCCGGGTCCCAGCGGGCGACGTGTGCGAACGCCTCCGGGTCGAAGTCGGCGCCCAACTCCCGGTTGATCACGTACAGCACATTGCGGTTGAACTCGGCCGTGACCCGGGCCGCGTCGTCGTACGCGGGCACGATCACCGACGGGTCCTTCACCAGGTCGGTGCCGAGCAGCAGCCAGTCGCCGACCTCCAGCGCGGCGCGCATCGCGGCCAGGAACCCGGTCCGCTCGGCCGGCAGCAGGTTGCCGATCGTGCCGCCCAGGAATACCACCAAACGTCGACCGCCGGTCGGCAGCCGGTCGAGCTGACGGGTGAAGTCGCCCACGATTCCCCGCACCCGCAGCCCCGGATAGTCGGCGGCGATCTGCGCGGTCGACCCGAGCAGGGCGCTGACCGACACGTCGAGCGGGACGAACGTGCCCAACCCTCCCCGGCGGGTGAACGCGTCCAACAGCAGCCGGGTCTTCTCCGACGAGCCCGAGCCCAGCTCGATCAGGGTCTTCGCGCCGGTCAGCGCCGCCACGTCGTCGGCGTGCGCGGCCAGCACCGCCCGCTCGGCCCGGGTCGGGTAGTACTCCGGCAGCCGGGTGATCTCCTCGAACAGCTCGCTGCCCCGCGAGTCGTAGAACCACTTCGGCGGCAGCCACTTCGCCTCGGCGGTCAACCCCGCCCGGACGTCCGCACGCAGACCACGCTCCAGGTCGTGCGGCTCAAGGTAGATCTCCAACGGTTCCGCGCTCATCCCCCCGCCTCCCTGCTGTCGTCAGTCACCTCGCCCAGCCCGACCGGTACGGCTCACCGGGCCGGCAGTTCGCACACCCGCACCTCGTCCGCCGTGGCGGCGACCAGACGCTGCTGCGGCACCGGCCGCCACCCGGGATCGTCGTCGTGCGGCTCGGACGCCAGCACCACCGAATCCGCCGTCGCACGCACCGACAACGCGTGGCCGAACGTGCTGGCCACCACCCGCCGCCCGTCGGTGAGCAGCAGATTCAGTCGCGACCCCGGGGCAGCCTCGGCGACCTCGACCACCGTCCGGCCGACCGCCTCCACCGGGTCGTCGCCCGCGCGCAACCGATGCCGCACCAGCGCCCACAGCAACGCCGAATCGGTGGCCGCGTCCAGGGTCAACAGGTCACGCACCGGCAGGCCGGCGGCGAGCGGCACCACGGAGTCGGGCCAGCCCCGGACCACCCCGTTGTGGCTGAACAGCCACCGGTCCTGGGCGAACGGGGCGGCGGCGCCGTCGAGCACGGCCATCCCCACGGTGGCGGAACGGACCGCGGCCAGCACGGCGCCGGCACGCGTCACCGCCGCCAACTCGGCGATCGTCGGGTCGCTCCAGATCGGCTGGGCACGCCGGTACCGCACCGGAGCGCCGCCGTCCGGATACCAGCCGACGCCGAACCCGTCGGCGTTGATCGTGCCGCCGCCGCGCATGTCACGCGGCGCCCAGGACTGACGGACCAGCGCGTACGCCGGCTCGAACAGCAACTCGGCCAGCGTGACCGGTGGGCCCAGGTAGGCCAGGTGACGGCACATCAGCGCGCCCCCGCCGCCGGTCGCGTGGCCCCACGTCGCCTCACCGCGGCGACTCCTCCGGGCCGGCGTCGCGGGCACACCGGAAGCCGCTGAAGATCTGCCGTCGGATCGGATAGTCCCAGTTGCGGAACGTCCCCCGGCACGCCGACCGGTCCGTGCCGAACGAGCCGCCGCGCAGCACCCGGTAGTCGTCGCCGAAGAACACCTCGGAGTACTCGCGGTACGGGAACGCGGTGAAGCCGGGATGGCCGGTGAACGTGGTCGACGTCCACTCCCAGACGTCCCCGATGAGCTGGTGCACACCCAGCGGCGACGCGCCGGCCGGGTACGCGCCCACCGGCGCCGGCCGCAGGTGACGTTGGTCGAGGTTGGCGTGCGCCTCGGTCGGCTCCCCGTCACCCCACGGGTAGCGGCGGGAGCGCCCGGTCGCCGGGTCCCACCGCGCGGCCTTCTCCCACTCCGCCTCGGTCGGCAGACGCTTGCCAGCCCACGCCGCGTACGCCCGCGCCTCGTGGAAGCACACGTGCACCACCGGCTCGTCGGGGCGTACCGGGTCCCATCGGCCGAAGCGCCGGTACGCCCAGCCGTCACCGTCACGACGCCAGTGCATGGGCGCGACGAGCTGCTCACGAACCCGGTGCTCCCAGCCCGCCGCGCTCCACCACCGCTGGTCGAGGTAACCGCCGTCGGCGATGAACGCCTCGTACGCGCCGTTGGTGACCGGCGCGGCGTCGATGACGTACGCGGGCAGGTGGACCTGGTGGGCGGGGCGTTCGTTGTCCAGGGCCCAGGGGTCGGTGTCGGTGCCCATCGTGAACGCACCGGCCGGCACCAGCACCTCCCCACCGACACGGACGGTCGGCTCGGGCGGCGGCGGGGCGTGCAGGACCGCCGCGCCCGCGCGCAGCTGGTGGGTCGCGAGCATCGTCTCGTCGTGCTGCTGCTCGTGCTGCACGATCATGCCGAAGGCGAACCCGTCGGCGACCAGCGGCCGGTCGGTGAAGCTCACGGCGTCGAGCAGGTCGTACACCTTGTCGCGGACGGTACCCAGGTAGGCGCGCGCCTCCGCAGGTGGCAACAGGGGCAACGCCGGGCGGTCCCGGCGGGGCTGTTTGAACGCGTCGTACAGGTCGTCGATGTCGCAGCGGACCGGCTCACGGCCGCCCACATCGCGCACCAGCCAGAGCTCCTCCTGGTTACCGACGTGCGCCAGATCCCAGACCAACGGCGACATCAGCGGAGAGTGCTGGCGCATCAGGTCGGCGTCGTCGACCGCCTCGGTCAGCAGGGCCGTCCGGGAGCGGGCACGCGCCAACTCCCCCGCGATCCGCCCCCGCAACCGTTCCCCGTCGGCATGGTCCGTCGTACTCGCGCTCACCGTTGCACCTTCCGTTCGCGACTGCGGGGCTCGCAGACCCGGCTCACTCCTCGCGCTCACCGTTGCACCTTCCGTTCGAGGCTCACCGGTCGGCCCGGCGTGTGGCGGCCAGTCGCCGCCGTACGCCCTCCTGGATGTCGTCGTGGGTGTCCGCCGGCAGACCCAGCCGGGGCAGGGTGCCCAGGGCCAGGTCGAGCAGCGCGGCCGCCGCGGCGGCCAGCGCCGGGTCGGACAAACCGTGCCGGGCGGCGGCCGACCAGCGGTGCGCCACCGGGGCGCCGATCGAGTACGCCGCGCGCACGGCGCCCGCGTCGGTGAACAACGCGCTCAGCACCGCCAGCGGGAGCCGCCAGTCCCGGTCGGGCTGGGCGTCCAGGTACCGCAGTTCCAGGTAGCCGCGGGGCCGTACGGGTGGGAAGAGGGTGCTGACGTGGTAGTCGAGGTCGTCGGTGGTGGGCGGGCGAGGCAACGCGCCGTCGAGCCAGTCGGCGAAGGTGACACCCGGCGGCGGAGTCCAGTCCTGGCCACGCCGGCGCAGGCAGAGCAGCGGCGCGTCGAGCGCGTAGCGGATCCAGGTGGCCGTCGGGTCCTCGTCGGCCCTGCCGGGCGTCCACACCGGGCGGGTACGGGCCGGGTCGATGGCCAACCAGGCGGCCATCCGCGCGGATGCCCAACCGGTGCGCTGCCCGGCGTGTCGACCGGCCGAGGCGAACGCCGCGAGCAACGGCGGACCGATGGCGTGGGCCGCCGCCCAGCGCGCCGCGAGCTGGTCCGGCGCACCGACGTCGAGGCAGACCTGGAGGCTGGCGGTGCTGTACATCATCGTCCGGCCGGCCGGCCCACGCTCGTCGAACGCGCGACGCATAGCGCGGTAGCGGGGAGTTTCCACCACCGGGCGGGGCCGACGGTGGGGGTCGATACCGCTGCGCCCCAGGGTCAGGCCGACGGCGGCCAGCAGGCCGGTGACCTGGGCGATGTCGGCCTCGGTGGCCTGGATCAACGCGCCGGTCGAGGTGCGCGGCGGGGTGGAGATCTCCAGCTGGCCGCCCGGTTCGAGGGTCACCGTGCCGCCGTGTCGCAGCGGCTCGGCGGGGCTGGCCGGGTCCAGCGTGACGGGGCTGTGACGCCCCAGCGCCGACCGCAACCGCGCCGGGTCGACCGGGCGGGCGGGATCGGCGGCATCGTGCACGGTCCATTCGAGTTCGACGCCGGTGTACGTCGGGGGGCCGGTCTTGAAGCAGATGCGGGCGAGATGTCGACCCGCGGCGGCGGAGTCGCGCAGGACCACGCTCCGGTCCAGCTCCGGCGACGTCACCATCGGTGCGGCCTCCTTCGTTGTGCGACGACCGCGGGCGCCGTGCCTCAGCTCCGGAACGCGCGTGCGGCCGTAGACCCGGCCGTCGACACTCCCCGGGAGCGTCGACGGGGGCCACCAATCCCTGTCTAACAGACACGTTTCCCGGTGCAGGGCAGAACGAACCGCGCCGGTCGTACGCTCAGTTCGCGGCCGGTCCCGCCGGCTGCGAGGGCTTGATTTTCGCCCGGCCCGGTGGCGTCGCCGCCGGGGACGGTTCGTCGGGTCGCGCCGGAGCGGGCGGCGCCGGCGACGGGGACGACGGCGAGGGCTTCGACTCGGACACCAGCCGCTGGCAGTACTCCTCGACCGCGGCGACCCCACCGGCGGCCGCCACCAGACCCTCAAAGGGCGGCGTCCGTAGCGCCTTCTCCCGCTGGTCGGGCTTCTTGGTCCGCAAGGCGCGGCACAGCCCGTGCAGCTGCCCGTCGGGCGGCGTACCGACCGACGGCGGGACGGACGCGGAGGGGCGTCCGGACGGCGTCGATCCGCTCGGCGCGGTGGAGGCGGTCGCCGCCGGGCCGGTGGCGCTCGGTGGCGCGCTGGTCGTCGCCAGCGGCGGCGGCGGTTCGGGCGCCTTCTCCAGGCCGGCCGCCGCGAAGGCGACACCGGCGGTGGCCGTGGCGGCCAGCGCGCCGATCCACGCCACCGCGCCGGTGGTGAGCCGGAGACGGCGTGGTCGTCGGGCCACGGCGGGCGCCGGATCGGCACGGGCGGCACGGAACGCGGCCAGCGCGGCCTCCTCGCCCGCCAGCTCCCCCGGCCGAACCGGGCCGGCGGCGGCGGCGAGCAGCCCAGCCAGTGGGTCGGCGGACGCGTCCGGATTCGTCACGGCGTCGCCGTCGGTGGCGTCGAACAGCAGTCTGGTCTCGGCACGGCCGGCACGCCGGTCCGGCCGGTACGGGTTCATGCGGAATCCCTTCACGTCAGCCGTCCGCCTGCTCGGCGTGGGACGTCTGCCGGGATCGGCCGATCCGCCGATGGGCTGGCGGGACCACGTCGGCGCCAACCGACGGTGTGACGCCGTCGGCCGGTGCGCTCGGCGCGCCGGGCGCTGGCACCGTGCGCCGCAGGCCGGCGGAATGGGTCGTGGCGTCACCGTCCACCGACCCCGTCGGTGCGGTCTGCCCGTCCAGCAGGGCGGCGAGTCGCCGCAGCCCACGGTGGGCGGCGGCCCGTACGGCGCCGGCCCGGCGGCCGAGCACCCGACCGGCGGACTCCGCGTCCAGCCCGATCACGGCCCGCAACAACACCGCCTCGGCCTCACGGGGTGGCAGCGTGGCGATCAACGCCAACGCCGACTCGGTGCTGATCGTCTCGCCGGCCCGCTCTGCGGTGTCACCGTCGCCGGCCAGCCCGGTGAGCGCCTGCACCGGTACCGGCAGCGACGGTCGTCGCCGCAGCCGGCGCAGGTGGTCCATCGCCCGGTTGCGGGCGATGGTGACCGTCCAGGCGCGGAACTCGCCGCCGGTGAAGGTGGGCAGGTCGCGGGAGATCTGTAACCAGGCCTCGGAGGCGACGTCCTCGGCGTCCGCGCCGACCAGGGCGGTCAGGTAGCGCAGCAGGCCCGGCTGGAGGCTGCGGTACAGGAAGCGGAACGCGTCCTCGTCCCCGGCCTGCGCGGCGGTGACCGCGTCGGACAGTTCGCCTGTCATCGGCGGCTCACGGACCGGCCTGGGCGGATCGGCGCCACACACGCCGGCGGCGCGGGCGATTCGCGAACCCTCGACCCCGCCAGCTCCCGCACCGCTCCCGCCTCCCCCACCGAATCCGATCCGGGCCCGCGTCCGGGCCGGCCGGGGCGCCCACACCGGCGCGATGGCGCTCGACGCGCTGTCCGTCGGGCGGCCCGAGCCGGGCTAACGGTAGGAGGGGACCCTCGACGCGACAAGTTGGGATCGCATTGGGGAAGAGTGACAATTATCAAGCCGTCCCACCGGCGCGGCGCGGTAACGGCCGACGACCGTCGGACGCTCCCGGCCCCAGATGGCCCACTTCTGCGACGACCGGGCAAACGTATGCCGGAATGTGTCAGGTTTTGTCACTTCGCGTCATCGTGCCGTCACAGACCGACCCGGCGCTCGGAAGTCGGCCCGGTGGACCGACGGGTACGACCACACGGCCGATCCACCACGGCGCGCCGTTGTCCGCCACTCTGGGTACGGTAATGCTGTGCTGTCATCGGAGGTCGTGCTCAGCGGTCGCTACCGCCTGGACGAACGTGTCGCCACGGGCGGCATGGGCGACGTCTGGCGTGCCTCCGACCTCGTCCTCGGACGACAGGTAGCGGTCAAGGTCCTGCTGCCAGCGCTGGTCTCCGACCCGGACTTCATCGCCCGCTTCCGGGCCGAGGCGCGGATCATGGCCGCGCTGCGGCACCCCGGCATCGTCCAGGTGTACGACTGCGGCGAGGACGACCTGCCCGACGGCGGCCGGGCGGACTACCTGGTCATGGAGTTCGTCGAGGGTGAGCCGCTGTCCAAGCGGATCGAGGCGGCCGGTCGCCTCGACGTCGCCGAGACGATGTCGATCGTGGCCCAGGCGGCGCACGCGCTGGGCGCGGCGCACCGGGGCGGGATCGTGCACCGCGACGTCAAGCCCAGCAACCTCCTGGTGCAGGAGGACGGCACGGTCGTCCTGGTCGACTTCGGCGTCGCCCGCTCCACCAACGTCACCAGCATCACCAGCACCAACGCGGTGCCCGGCACCGCCCTCTACATGGCGCCCGAGCAGGCCGCCGGTCGACCGGTCAGCGGCGCCACCGACATCTACGCGCTCGGCGCGGTCGCCTACTGCTGCCTCACCGGCGGTCCGCCGTTCACCGGTGACAACCCCCTCCAGGTCGCCGTCCGGCACCTGGACGACGAGCCGCCGGAGCTGCCGCACGAGATCCCGGAGGCGGTCCGCGCCCTGGTGTCGCGGGCCCTCGCGAAGGATCCGCTGGACCGCTTCACCAGCGCCTCGGCCATGGCCGAGGCGGCCCGCACCGCGGTCACCGGCGGCGAGCCGCCCACGGCGCTGGCGTCGGCGGTGCCGCTGCGCGAGGCCGGGCCGGGCACCCGTACCGACGTGCCGGTCGGCGCGGCGGTGGCGGGCACGGCCGACGCGGGACGTCAGCGGCGCCGTGGTCCGCTGATCGGCGCGGCGGTCGCGATGCTGGTCGCCCTTGTCGGTCTCGGTGCGGCGCTGGGCGCGGCGCGCGACACCGGCAATGAGCCGGCCGTCAAGTTATCGACGACCGCGCCGTCGCAGGGGTCGACCCAGCAGGCGGAGTTGCCGGCGGCGAACGAGCAGACCACCGACGATCCGAGCCGCCCGAACCGGCCGAGCGTCCCGGACGCCACCTCGTCCGCGTCGGCCAGCGCCGCCCCGAGCACGCAGCCCAGCCAGTCGTCCAGTTCGCCGTCGCCGACGCCGAGCACGACCATCGCGCCGCCACCCAGCGACCCGCCGAAGAACTCCTCGTCGCCGAGCAACCCGCCGCCGACCGACCCGCCGCCCACCACTGAGGCGCCGACCGGCCCGGACGACCCGGTGGGCAACTGACCAGCCGTCCCAGCAGCACCGATAATCCCAAAACGGACTTACGTCTCCAGAAACCGCTCTAGGCTCTCCGCAGGTCATTTCCACCGACTGCCGCGGGAGCCCGGGTGAGCGCTGAGAAGCTGGTCGTGATCGGCCAGGGGTACGTCGGACTGCCGCTGGCCATGCGGGCCGTCGAGGCGGGCCTGGACGTCGTCGGCCTGGACGTCGACGCCGACCGGGTGAAGCGGCTCGCGTCGGGTGAGTCGTTCGTCGAGGACATTTCCACCGAACGGCTCGGCCGCGCGCTGGGCAGCGGCCGGTACCGCCCCAGCACCGAGTACACCGACGCCGAGGGTTTCGACATCTGCGTCATCACCGTGCCCACCCCGCTGCGCGACGGCACCCCGGACCTGAGCTTCGTCGAGCAGGCCGGTATCGGCGTCGGCCGGTACGTGCGGCCGGGCTGCACGGTCATCCTGGAGTCGACCACCTACCCCGGCACCACCGAGGAGCTGCTCCGGCCGCTGCTGGAGTCGGCCAGTGGGCTGACCAGCCCCGGTGACTTCCACCTCGGTTACAGCCCGGAGCGGATCGACCCGGGCAACCCGACCTGGCGACTGGAGAACACCCCGAAGGTGGTCTCCGGTATCGACGCGGTCTCCCTCGCCCGGGTGCAGGGGTTCTACCAGCGCCTCGTGGAGCGCACCGTCGCCGTCGACTCCACCCGCGTCGCCGAGCTGACCAAGCTGATCGAGAACACGTTCCGCCAGGTCAACATCGCGCTGATCAACGAGTTGACGATGCTCTCGCACCACCTGGACATCGACGTCTGGCAGGCGATCGACGCCGCCGAGACGAAGCCGTTCGGATTCCTGCCGTTCCGGCCCGGTCCGGGCGTCGGCGGGCACTGCCTGCCGATCGACCCGTGCTACCTGTCCTGGCAGGTCAAACGGCGTCTCGGCCGGCAGTTCCGGTTCATCGAGCTGGCCAACGACGTCAATCACGAGATGCCCGAGCACGTCGTGCAGCGGATCATGGCAGGGCTGAACCGGGCCGGCCGCGCGGTGAGCGGGGCCCGCCTGCTGCTTCTCGGGCTCGCGTACAAGAGGAACACCGGCGACATGCGCGACTCCCCCGCCGTCGACGTGGCCCGCCGGTTGCAGGCGCTCGGCGCCGAGGTGCACGCGGTCGAGCCGTACGCGGAGGCCCACCAGATTCCCGCCGGGGTCACCGTCGTCGGGCTCACCGAGCGGGAGGTGCGGACCGCGGACGCGGTCGTGGTGGTCACCGACCACGACTGCTTCGACTACGACCTGGTGGTCCGGCACGCCCGCTACGTCTTCGACACCCGCAACCGGTGCGCCGGCGAGATGGTCGAACGCCTCTAGCCCGAGTTTCCTAGATAAGTTGATCTTGGCTGGAGACTTCGCTGGTCAGACCTTGTTTCGACGCCGGTTTGGC
>NZ_JBNCKT010000105.1:0-19628 GCF_049841675.1 Micromonospora sp. DT4 | reverse complement strand
GATCGCTCGTGACGCCGGGGGTGGCGGCCTGCGAGCGGGGGGCTCGCGGCGCCGGGACCGGGTGTAACGACCCGCGGCCCGGGGTCATTCCCGGGGTGGACGGGCCCTTGGTGAGCGGGGCTCGTCGCGCCGCGAACCGGGTGTAACGACGGGCCGACCGGGGTCATTCCCGGGGGTTCAGGTGGCGGCCTGCGAGCGGGGACTCACGGCGCCGGACCCCGTATAACGACCCGACGGCCGGGGTCATTCCCGAGACTGCGGACCTGCGGCGCCGGGGGCGCTCGTCATGCCGGGACCGGGTGTAACGACCTGCCGGCCGGGGCCATTCCCGGTGGCTCAGCTGCGTCCGCCTCCGCCGCCGGCCGGCCCCGTCGGCGGGGCCGGCAAGATCTCACCCACGCGGCCGGTCCACACCCCAGCCCTCGCGCGACCGGACAGAACACCCATGCCACCCCGGCGCACCGAGCGCACGGGCGGACAAATCGGGTGATCGACTCCAGGTCGCCGATCCGGGGGTATCGGGCGCGGGGAAAACCCCACGTCGGCGACCTGGAGTCGATCACCTAGACGCGTGGCACGTGACGTCGGTGTCAGCCCTCCAGCCGAGAGCGGACCTTCGCCGCACAGGCTCCCACAACGGTCTGCGCGTCGAGTCCCAGGCTTTCGATCGCCACGAGCGCGGTGAAGACGACGTCGGCCAACTCGGCTGCCACGTCCTCGCGAGTGTGGGTGACACCCTTGCGCGGATTCTGCCCGAGCAGACCGATCCAGGCGGCCGACGCCTCGCCCGCCTCCTCGGTCAGCTTGAGGATGCGGCAGGTCAATTCGGTCTGTCCGGTGCCGTTCGCGGTGTCCAGCCAACTCCGCGCAGCCCGGGCCGCCGCCCAGATCGTGTCGTCCACGACGACAGTCAACCCGACGGGACCGGACCGACGGAACCGAGGCGCACACCGGTGGACGACGGCGACCGACGGCGCTGACCGGTCGGTCAGGGTAGCCATTGACTTCGGTCGACGGCCGTCCTAGGTTCAGGACGCTACCGGCCGGTAGGCAATGGCCCGCCTGGTCGCCCCGCAGGCGACATCCGTCCGATGGGGAGCATCGATGCTGTCCGTACCTGTTCGCACCCTGCGCCGCCTGGTCGCCGCCACCGCGACACTGACCCTGGCCGTCGGGCTGATCGGCCCCGCACCCACCGCCGCCACACCTGCAGGCACCGCACCCGCACCCAACGGCGCAGCGGACCGCGGCCCCGGAGGCGACCAACCGCTGCCCGGCTACACCTTCCAGAACCCGCCGCTGACGCCGCTGACGGTGGCGGGTAAACCGACGACCGTACGTCAGGGCGTGCACCGTCACGCCGCGTACATCATCGAGGTCCCCGCCCGGTGGAACGGCGAGCTGGTGCTATGGGCGCACGGATACCGCGGGCAGGGCTCGGTGCTCTCGCCGGAACCGCCGGGCTTCGACCTGCGGCAGCGGATGCTGACCCAGGGGTACGCGTGGGCGTCGTCCTCTTACGACCGTAACGGCTTCGACATCCGATCCGGTGTGCTGAGCACGACCAGACGCTGCTCGACTTCTATCTTGACTACAACCTGGTCGCGCAGGCGCTCGCCGGGCTGCCGTCCTATCCCACGCCGGCCGACTACCTGAGCAACGCGGTGCCGCGCATCCAGGCGACGTTGGGGTTGGCGGGGCTCACGCCGACCGGTCCGGACACCACCACCGAGCGGGGCAAGCAGTTGCGGGCCGTGACGGTGAACCGCTCGGGCGGGCCGCGTCCCGGCGCGGAGGCGGCCTTCGCGGTCTGGAAGGACTTCCTCTTCTCGATCACCGTGACCGACGGCGGTGACTCCCCCGCCGAACGGCCCGGGCAGCTCTCCACCAACCTGCTCACGCGCTACAGCCCGAACAGTCCGGTCGACCTGAACTCGACCGTGCGGCGGGTCGCGCCGGAGAACATCCGGCAACGGCTCCTGCCGACGCTGACTGAGGTGCCGCGCATCGCCGGCCGTCCGAGTGCGCCGGTGGTCAGCCTGCACGACCTCGGTGACCTGTTCGTACCGTTCAGCATGGAGCAGGCGTACGCCACCGACGTGGCACGGCACGGTCGCAGCCGGCTGGTGGTGCAGCGGGCCATCCGGGCCGCGCAGCACTGCGAGTTCAGCCCGGCCGAGGCCGGCGTCGCCTGGGACGACCTGGTGTCCTGGGTACGCACGGGTAAGCGCCCGGCCGGCGACACCGTGACCGATCCGGCGGTGGTGGCCCGACCCGACTACGGCTGCCGCTTCAGCGACCGGGCGGCGTACGCCGCAGGGGTCGGCACCCGCCACCTCTACGCACCCTGCTGAAGAGACGACACCGGCCGGCTCCCGTGGCGGGAGCCGGCCGGCGTGTCGGAGTCACCAGAGCTGCTGGACGATGTCCGCCGCCTGCTCCTCCCACTGCGCGTACGCGTACGGGAAGGCGGAGACCTGCACGGTCTGCGCGGCGGTGGTCAGCGGCAGGTCCTGCCAACCGCCGACGTTCTTGAGCGCGGCGAAGAACGCCGTGGCGGCGTACTCCGGGTCGGTGATCTGCTCGGGCGAACCCCAACCGGACGACGGACGCTGCTGGAACAGGCCCTGCGAGTCGTGGTCGTTGTATGCGCCGAGGTGGCCGAGGTTGTAGAGCTTCGACTCCTGCAACGAGGTGGCGACACCGATCACCGCGCCACGGTCGCCGACGCCGGTCTTCTTGGCCGCGTCGACGATCGCCCGCGCGTTGTCGAGCTGCGCCTTGTCGAGCGGGATGCGCGACTGCGCGCCCTCGATGCCGTGCGGGATCAGTTCGTCGCGGCTCGGCTTGCCGGCCGGCGGCTTGCCGGTGGCGGAGCCGGTGGTCAGCCCGGACTCGACGGGCTGCTCCTCGAAGCGAGCCGCGGTGGCGGCCTTGCCGGTGGCGAGGTCGATGGCGGCGACGGCGCCCTGGTGCGGCCCGGAGGTGACCGGGGCGGCGGCCGCGGTCGGCGCGAGCGCCAGACCGCCGAGGGCGGCCACACCTACCACGCTGAGCGCGGTCTTGCGGTACGAGTCCTTAGCGATGGCGGGGAGCCATCGAGTGAAGTCGGGCTTCACGATGGTTCCTTTCGATCGTGCGGAGCGCTCCGGGGTGAACGCTCCTCGGGAGGTGACCGCGGAAAGGGGTTTGGGCTCCGGCGGTACGGGGGACACAACCAGGTCGACGAGTCGGTCATTCCGGAAATGTCCTAGCCGTGACGGGCTGCGGCCCCGGTCACCCCGGGGAATTCGGATGGCGGCGTGGGCCACGCGACAGGTGGGCGAAACCGGACGATCGACGCGGGCGGGTCAGCCCGGATGAGTCGTACCGAACCGGACGAGCACGTGCCAGACCTGCTTGAGGTGCTGGAGGGTGTCGGCGGCCGGACCCCGGTCGGCCCACCGGTGCGGCTCGGTGACCAGCGACACGGCGCCCCGGCCGATCAGCGCCGCGTCCACCGGCGCGCCCGGCCGGGCGAACTCCCGGTGCAGGCGCGCCGCGAGCACCGGGATCGCGGGGCCCCGGAACTCGGCGTCGACCTCGTCGACGGCCAGCGCGAAGCCGGGGTGCCACCGCAGTGGGAAACCGTACCGCCGCGCGACGGATTCCAGCGTCCCGCCGGTGGCGGTGCCGACGAAGGACGGGTCCACCACCAGTTCCTCGACGTCACACGCGAGGTCGAGGACTCCGTGGATCTGGGCCTCCACGTAGTCGTCCAACGCGCGACCGACGGTGCTCGGCGTACGCTGTCCGTCCCGCAGCGTCCGCGCCAGGGAGGCGATGTCCGTCTCGGCGCGGGCCAGGCACACGCCGGTACGGGCGACGTCGGCCAGGAGCCCGGCGAGCACCGCCTCGAAGGCGTCGGCCGTCCCGACGACGCTGGGCCCGAGGTGGCTGTCGCCGAGGCAGAAGGTCGCCCGCGCCAGGACCGCCGGGCGCAGCCGCAGGTGGCAGGAGCCGAAGCGGGGGCAGGCGCCGTCGGCGTGGTCGAGCAGGTTCAACCCCCCGTAGATCGGGCGGTCCGCCGGCGTCACCTCGGGCCGCTGGTACGCGCCGCCGAACATCCGCCGCTCCCAGCGGTCACGGTCGCCACCGGAGTACGCGGTGAGCCCGCCGTTGGAGATCCCCGTGACGAACTGACTGCGGTACACCCCGTCCTCGGCCAGAGCGGACGCGACGGAGCGCCCGTCGGCGCACAACCGGTCGGGGTGGAAGTTGACGGTGATCCGGCCACGCTCGACGGCGGCGAGCAACCGCTGCGGTGGATCGCCGACAGCGGCGGCGGCGAGGTGTCGGGCGATCGTGGCGAGCGCCGCGGGACGCTCGATCACCGCCGACGACCGCACGTACTCGAGGGCGGCCGCCTGCGCCGGCGTCAGGGCCCCGACGTGCGGCCCACCCCGCTCGGCCGTCGCCGTCACGGCGTGTCCAGCTCCTGAAAGACGGTGATGTGCAGGTCGGCAGTGGCGTCGAGGCGCGCGTTGAGCGACCGCCACGGCGTCAGCGTCGGCGGCGCGACCTCGCTCGCCCCGGCGGCGACGAGCCGGGCCGTGGTCGCGGCGGCGTCGTCCACCTCGAAGGCCACCCGGATGCGCGGGGCGACCCGACCACCCACCAGCGCGAGGATCGCGGCCACGTCGTGCGGCGTGTCGAGGATGACGCACTCGTCGTCGTCGCCGACCACCCACACGTTGTTGTCCACCTCGAAGGTCTGCCCGTCGAGGGAGAACGTGCCGGAGGTAACCACGTGATCGACCCGGACGGTCATCAGAACACCACCACCGAGCGCAGCACGTCGCCGTGGTGCATCCGCTCGAACGCGTTCTCGACCTGGTCGAGGGCGATCTCCTCGGTGACGAAGGCATCCAGGTCGAGACGGCCCTGGAGGTACAGCTCGGTGAGCATCGGGAAGTCCCGGCTGGGCAGGCAGTCGCCGTACCAGCTCGATTTGAGCGCGCCGCCACGACCGAAGACGTCCAGCAGCGGCAGCTCTATCCGCATCTGCGGCGTCGGCACGCCGACCAGTACGACGGTGCCGGCCAGGTCCCGGGCGTAGAACGCCTGCTTCCAGGTCTCCGGTCGGCCCACCGCGTCGATGACCACGTCGGCCCCGAAACCGCCGGTGGCGGCGCGGATCGCCTCGACCGGGTCGACGTCGGAGGCGTTCACGGCGTGCGTGGCACCGAACCTGCGGGCCCAGTCCAGCTTGCGGCTGTCGGTGTCCACGGCCACGATCGTCGTGGCACCGGCGAGGGCCGCGCCGGCGACCGCCGCGTCCCCGACGCCGCCGCAGCCGATCACCGCGACCGAGTCGCCGCGGGTCACGTTGCCGGTGTTCATCGCCGCGCCGAGGCCGGCCATCACGCCGCAGCCGAGCAGGCCCACGGCGGCCGGCCGCGCGGCCGGATCCACCTTCGTGCACTGCCCGGCGTGCACCAGCGTCTTCTCGGCGAACGCGCCGATGCCCAGCGCCGGCGTGAGTTCCGTGCCGTCGGTGAGGGTCATCCGCTGCTTCGCGTTGTGGGTGTCGAAGCAGTACCAGGGCCGGCCGCGACGGCAGGCCCGGCAGTCGCCGCAGACCGCCCGCCAGTTGAGCACCACGAAGTCGCCCGGGGCGACGTCGGTGACGCCCTCCCCCACCTGCTCGACGATCCCCGCCGCCTCGTGCCCGAGCAGGAACGGGTAGTCGTCGTTGATGCCGCCCTCGCGGTAGTGCAGGTCGGTGTGGCAGACGCCGCAGGACTGGATCCGGACGATCGCCTCAGCCGGGCCGGGGTCGGGCACCACGATGGTGGTGACCTCGACCGGCGCGCCCTTGCTGCGGGAGATGACTCCCCGGACTTCCTGGCTCACTTCGCCTCCTGGTGGTGGTCGGTGGCGGGACCGTTACCGGGCGGGTGGACCGGGCTCGGCGGTGGGCCCCGGGCGAACCTACCGCGATCACCACGGCCGGCCCAGTCGGCCGGGCGGCGGGTTATCGGAGGGCCCGCGGGGTACGCGGGCCACGATTCGGACCACGGCCACCGGGAGTGATCATGAAACTCGCGCACCTGCCGCTGCGGGCCAGCATCGGCGCGTACTTCCTCGACTCGGGCCTCGGCAAGCGGAACCTGGAGGGCGAGGCCGCGCAGGCGATGCACGGAATGGCGGTGGCGGCGCTGCCGCAGCTCGGTCAACTGGACCCACCGCGATTCGCGAAGCTGCTGTCGTACTCGGAGATCGCCCTGGGTGCGGCGCTGCTCGCGCCGTTCGTGCCGGCGCCGCTGGTGGGGCTCGGTCTGACCGCGTTCGGCGCGGGTCTCGTGCAGCTCTACCTGAAGACGCCGGGGATGCGGCGGCCCGGCAGCATCGGGCCGACCCAGCAGGGCGCCGGGCTGGCCAAGGACGTCTGGTTGGTCGGCGCCGGCCTGACGCTGGTGCTGGAGGGGCTGACCCACGGCCGCCGGCACGGCTGAGCTGGCCGAACCGCGTCGCCGGCACCCGTTGTCGTTGCCGGACCCCGATGGTCGGTCTGAGGAGCTGCGGTGACCCTGCACGGTGCGGTCGTCGCGGCGTATCCGGTCGTCGCCGGGCTGACGCTGCTCGTGCCGCTGGGACCGACCCCGGTGCCGGTGCTCGCGCTGCTGCTGGTCGCCCTCGTGGCGGTGACGGTGGTGCTGCGCGGGCGTGACGCCGGGGCAGCAGCGACGGCGCGGGCCTTATCCCGATCCGGATCAGGCATCGATCATCCGGCCTGCAGGCGCGCGGGACGGCCCGGAAGTCGGCAGAATTGCGGGATGCTACGCCGCCGATGGTTGCTGGCCGACCAGCTCGGGCCACATTTCCTCGACGACCCCGATCAACCGGTCCTCCTGGTGGAGATCCGGGAGCTGTTCCGCCGTCGCCCGATGCACCGCCAGAAAGCGCACCTGATCCTCTCCGCCCTGCGCCACCGCGCCGCCGAACTGGGCGACCGGGCGCTGCTGCTGCGTACCGACACGTTCCGCGAGGCCCTGACCCAGGTCACCGAGCCGGTGGAGGTGTGCCACCCGCACTCCCGGGCCGCCCTGGGGTTCGCGCGCTCGGTGCCCGGCTTGACCGTGCTGCCGCCGCGCGGCTTCATCACCAGCCAGTCCGACTTCGCGGCCTGGGCGGACCGCACCCGGCGCGCGCCGCTGCGGATGGCCGACTACTACCGGCAGGCCCGCCGCCGGCACGACGTGCTGACCGGGCCCGCCCGGGTCTCCACCACCGCCCCGACGCCGCGTCGCCCGCGCGGGGAGTCCTCCGCCGTGCCCGTCAGCCCGCCGCCACCACCGCCCATCGTCGAGGACGACATCGACGCGCAGGTCCGCCGTGACCTCGACGGGTGGGCAGCCGACGGGGTCCGCTTCGTCGGCCGGGACGGCCCCCGGCAGCACCCGGCCACGCACGACGAGGCGCAGGCCCGACTGGCGCACTTCCTCGCGTACCGGCTGCCCGGGTTCGGCCGCTACGCCGACGTGATGAGCGCCGACGACCCGCTGTTCGCGCACTCGGCGCTCTCGTCGTCGTTCAACCTGGGGTTGCTGCACCCCGAACCGGCCGTGCGCGCGGCCGAGCAGGCATGGCGGTCGGGAGTCGCGCCCCGCACGGCGGTGGAGCCGTTCATCCGCGGGCTGCTCGGTTGGCGGGAGTTCCTCTGGCAGTTGTACTGGTACCACGAGCCGCGCTTCCGGGGAGCGAATTGGCTGGCCGCGACCGAACCGATGCCGCAGTGGTTCGCCGACCTGGACGGCGACGCGGTGGAGGCGCGCTGCCTGGCCGACATGCTCGCGGCCGTCCGGGACCGGGCGTGGACGCACCAGAGTCCCCGGCTGCTGGTGCTGGGCAACTACGCGTTGCAGCGCGGCTGGCGTCCCGCCGAGGTGGCGGACTGGTTCCAGCGCTGCTTCGTCGACGGCACCGACTGGGTGATGAACGCGACGGTGATCGGCATGAGCCAGTACGCCGATCTGGCCAGGGTGGACACCCGCCCGTACGCGGTGGACGGCACCGACATCGACGAGATCAGCGACTACTGCGCCGGCTGCCGATACACGCCGGAGCGGGCGCTCGGCGAGCTGGCCTGCCCGTACACCGGGGGTTTCGAGAGCTTCCTGCACCGCAACCGGGAGCGGTTGGTGGCCGACCCGCGGCTCGCCGCCGAGCTGGCCCGCCGCGACGAGCCCGAGCACCGCGAGGCGGTGCTGGCCCAGGAGGAGAAGCGGGGCGGCAGCCCGCCCTGATCAGGTGGGGTCCGCGACCGGCGGCGGGGCCGGCGCGGGCCGCGCCACGCCCCGGTTCAGGCCGACCACCAACAGCCGATGGTACGACGCCGGCATGATCAGCCCGGCGCGCCAGGGCCGGCACCAGCGTCACGGCGGTCGCGCCGCTGCCGATCACCACCACCCGTTTGCCCGTGTGGTTCAGGTCGTCGGGCCAGTGCTGCGGGTGCACCAACCGCCCGGCGTACGCGTCGACGCCCGGCAGGGTGGGCGTGTCCGGGCCGGTCCGAACCGGCGACCTACCGGATCAGTCAGATCCTCGCGCTGACTTCGCTGGCCGAGGAGTTCGACCGGCCGGCCGACTTCGACCTGCCGGCCTGGTGGCGGGAGCACGTGGTGCGGTTCCGCGCCCGACTGCACCAGGACGAGGCCGCCGTACGCCTGTCCCCCGCCGGCCGGCGGGGGCTGCGGGAGATCGACAGTGATCCAGTGGTGGCCGCCGTGGACGCCAGCGCCGGTCCCGCCGACGCCCAGGGTTGGGTGACCGCCGTGCTGCCGATCGAGTCGTTGACCCACGCCCACGGCGATCTGCTGCGTCTCGGCGCCGACGTGGAGGTGCTGACCCCGGTCGCGCTCCGCGACCTCCTGGCCGCCACGGCCGCCGGCCTGGCTGCGCTCTACGCTCCCCGGTAGGCGCCGTCGCCTTCCACAATGGAAGATCGACGGGACATCGGCTGTCGGCCACGTGTGCCACTCTGGGACGGTCACCAGCGGTCACCGGAGGTGAGGGCAACGTTACGACTACGCGCGCTGGTCGCCGTCCCCGGCACCGGGCCGGTCACCCTCGACGTCGCGTCCGGCGAGACGGCCGCGCTGGTCGCGCCGCCCCGGGTCGGCACGGCCGTGGCCCGGGTGCTGGCCGGCCTGGCCACTCCGGTCACCGGACGGATCATGGTGGGCGACCGGGACGTGACGGCCCTGTCACCGCCGCGCCGGCAGATCGGCTACGTGCCGGCGGGCGGCGCCCTGCTGCCGCAGCTCACCGTGCGCCGCAACATCGAGTACGGCCAACGCAAACGCGAACGGGTACGCGAGGTGGCCGAGGACTGGACGGCGACGGTGGTGGAGCGGCTGGAGTTGGCGCCGACGCTCGACCTGCTCCCGCACGTGCTCTCCGACGCGCAACGGTTCCGGGTCGCGCTGGCCCGGGCCGCCGTCTGCCTGCCCGAGGTGCTCGTCGTCGACCTGCCCGTCGACCCTGCCGGCGGCAGCCGCCTCGGCGACCTGCTGCCCCGGCTCGCCCCGCTGGCCGCGCCGGGGGTCGCCACGCTCGTCTGCACCGCCGATCCGTCCACCCTGGCCGAGATCCCGACGCGGCACGCCCTGGTCGCCGAGCCCGACGAGGTCCCACGATGACGGCAGCCGGCGGCCTCACCCGCCGTACGCTGCTGCGCGCCGCCGCGGTCGCCGCTGCGGCGACCGCCGCCGGGTGCGACGGGAGCGGCCGCTCGGTGCAGGTGGCGGTGGTCTGGTCCGGGGGTGAGCTGGACCGCTTCCGCGAGGTCGTGGCCGACTATCCCCACCCCGTCCGCGTGGTCAGCGCCGGCAACGACATCGACGCGTTCCTGCGTGCCCGGCACCTCGCGGGCACCTCTCCGGACGTGGCGATCATGTCGCGTCCCGGCCTGGTCACCGAGTACGCCGCGCGGGGCTGGCTGCGCCCGGTACGACCGTCGACCGAGTACGCGGTACCCATCGGGCTGTCCGACCTGCTGTTGGCCGAGGGGCAGCGCTACGGCCTCTGGGTCAAGGCCGCGCACAAGTCCCTGGTCTGGCATCTGCCCTCGATGCTGCCCGAGCCACCGACGAGCTGGGACGAACTGGTGTCGCTGACCCGCCGCCTCGGCGCGCTCGCCCGGCGTGGCGCCGGTCCGGCGCCGCTGGCGATCGGCGCGGCGGACGGCTGGGTGCTCACCGACTGGTTCGAGAACGTGCTGGCCGACCTCGCGCCGGCGGCGTACGACGCCCTCGCCGCGTCGGACGGCGACTGGCAGGGCCGGGCGGTGCGCGACACCCTGGAGCGGCTCGCCGAGCTGTGGAGCATCGACGGGGCGTTCCTCGGCGGCGGCCGTCGCGCCCTGCTCACCCAGTACGAGGAGTCGGTGATCCAGGTGGTGCGCTCCCGTCGGGCGGTGATGCTCTTCGAGGCCGACTTCGCCGCCGAGGTGGTGGGCCGGTTCCGCAGCGGCACCGAGGAGCCGGTCACCTTCCGCTTCCCGAGCGCCGGGGCGGGCAGCGGCGCGCTGATCGTCGGCGGCGACGTCGCGGTGGCCTTCGACCACGACCGGGGCGGCCTGGAGCTGGTCGAGTGGTTGACCCGGGCCAACTCGTTCGGTCCGTGGCTGCGGGCCGGCGGCTACCTGTCGCCGAACACCACGATCCCGCTGACCGAGTACGCCGACCCGGTCCGCCGGCAACTGGCCCGCGAGATGCGCGGTCCGGACACCCTGCACTTCGACCTCTCCGACCAGTTGCCGGGGGCGTTCACCGGCTCCGACGGCGTCGGCATCTGGCGCATCATGCAGGACTTCTTCGCCGACGTCACCGGCGGTGTGCCGGCCCGCCGGGCGATCGACGACGCCACCCGGCAGCTCGCCGCCGCGGCCCGCGACGCGGGCGGTGACCGGTGAGCGAAACCCGGGTGCTCGGCGAGCTGGCGGTGCTCGACGACGTCGGCCCACCCCGACGCGGCAGGGCCTACCCGGCGGCCGGGGCGACCTCCGCGCTGCTGCTGCCGGCCGCGGTGCTGCTCGGCGCGCTGGTGCTGTGGCCGGTGCTGCGTACGCTGCACGCCAGCGTCACCACCGACGGTCGCTGGGTCGGCGCGCAGCACTTCCGGGCGGCGCTCGCCGCGCCCGGCACCGGCGCGGTGGTCGGCCGTACGGTGCTGTGGGCGATCCTGGTGCCGGCGGTGGTGACGGCGCTGGGCTACCTGTTCGCCGTCGCGTCCCGCCGCTCCCAGGAGGGCGGCCTGGTCCGCCTGATCCTGCTGGTACCGGTCGCGTTGCCGCTGGTCGTCACCGGGGTGACCTTCCGGCTCATGTACGACCCCGACCCGACGCGTGGCCTGGCCACCCTGCTCGCGGCGCGACTCACCGGCCGCGCCGCCGACGACGCTCCGCAGCTGCTCGGCCGGGGCCTGGTCACGGTGGCGCTGATGTCGGCGTTCGTGTGGGCGTGGGTGGGGTTGGCCGTGCTGGTCTTCCGGGCCGCGCTGGACCGGCTGCCGCCGAGCCTGGCCGACGCGGTCCGCGCCTACGGTGGGGGCCGACGGCACGTCCTGTGGGACGCGCAGTGGCGACCACTGCTGCTGCGTACCGTCGCGGTGGTGTTCGCGCTGGTGGCGCTCGGCACCAGCCGGACGTTCGACCTGATCCTCGTCATGACGCCGGGGTCGGTCCGCGACGACGCGGCGGTGCTCGCGTTGCGAGTGTGGCAGACCTCGGGCGGCACCACCACCGGGCAGGGCGCCGCGCTCGGCGTCGTCTGGCTGGTGGCGGTGGTCGCCGGGATGCTGGTGGCGGCGTTCTTCGTCCGGCAGGCGTGGCCGCCGCCCCGCGTCGAGCCGTCACCCAGCCCCGCCCCTGCGACGCCGCCGCGACGACTGTTCCGGCTGCTCGCGGCGGGCGGCGCGGTGGCCTGGCTGGTCCCGCTCGTGGTGCTCGTGGCGACCGCCGCGCACGGTCAGGTGGACGCCGCCGCGCGCGGCTGGTGGTCGGCCCCGCCCGGGACGGGCTCCTATACGGCGCTGCTCGGTGGCGACGAGCTGTGGCGGGCGCTGGGCTTCACGCTGCTGCTGGCGACGGTCGTCACCGCCACGGTGCTGCTCGTCGCGCTGCTGGCCGCGTACCCGCTGGCGTGGCTGACCGGGCCGGCCGCGCAGGCGACCGGGCTGGTGCTGATGGCCGCCACCGTCGTCCCGGTGCAGGTGATCGCCGGGCCGGTCAACGAGGTGCTCGGCGTGGTGCTCTCCTCCGGCACCGCGCGCGGGCTGGCCCTGGTGCACGTGGCGTTGGGGGTGCCGTTCGCGGTGCTGGTGCTGCGCAACGCGTTCGCCGACCTGCCGGCCGAGCAGGTGCGGGGTGCGCGGCTCGGCGGGCGGCACTGGTGGGGCACCCTGCACCGGCTGGCCCGGCACAACCTGCCGGCGGTGATCGCCGTTTCCGTGCTGGAGTTCGTCCAGGTCTGGAACGACCTGGCGGTGGGGCTGCTGTTCAGTGGGCCGGAGGCCACACCGGTCGGGCTGTTCCTGGCCGGGCAGAGCCGCGGCTTCGTCTCCAACAGCGGCATCCTGGCCGCCGGGTCGGTGCTCGCCTCGGTGCTTCCGGTGGTGCTCATGGTGCTCGCCCGGCGGCAGCTCGTCGCCGGGCTGGTCTCCGGTGGTGTCCGGTGACCAGCCCCAGCGGCAACGGCCGGGCACCGCGCTGGCCGGTGCTCGTCGCGGTCGGCACGCTGGTCAGCGGGGTGCTCGGCAACCTCGCCAGCAACCTGCTCTCCGAGCTGACGGCCAGCGTGCTCGGCCCGGCCAGCATCGCGCTGGCCGTTCTCGGTGGCGTGGGCTTCGTGGTGTTCGAGATGCGGCGGCGTCGGGCCGTGCGGGAGACCGGCCCGGAGCCGACCGACGTCGTCACCACGCCGGTGGCCGATGTGCCCAACCTGCCGTACACGGCCGGGTTCGCCGGTCGCGAGGAGCACGTCGAGGCGGTGCTCGACCTGCTCGCCCGCGAGCACGCGGTGGCGGTGCTGGGCCGACGGGCGGTGGGCACGTCCGCCTGCGCCGTGCAGGCCGCGAACCTGTGCCGGGAGGACTTCCCGGACGGGCAGTACCACTTCGACCTGCGCCGTGGTGGTCGTCCCCGGTCCGCTCGGCAGGTGCTCACCGCGCTGGCCGGTGTGCTGGGCACCGCGCCACCGACCTCGGGCCGCCCGGACGCCCTCGCGGCCGCTGCCGCCGCGCTGCGCCGCAAGCTGGACGGCCGCAAGATCCTGCTGGTGCTGGACAACGTCGACCGACCCGAGCAGGTCCGGCCGCTGCTGCCACCGACCGCGCGCACCTCCCGGCTGCTGCTGGCCGGCGGGCCCGCGCTCAGCGGCCTGGCCGGGGTGGTGGAGCACTGGATCGCCGAACCCGGCCCGGACGAGGCGGTCGAGTTGTTCGCGGACGCCGGCGGGGCCGCGCCCGCTGCCCGGCTCCGCCGCGCGGACCCGCGCACCGACCCGGCGGTACGCGAGATCGTCGACCTGTGCGGGCGGCAGCCCCGCATCGTGCGCGCCGTCGGCTACCGCACTGCCCAGCACGGCTGGCGGCACTCCGACGTGCGGGACGCGCTGCGCCGCGCGGTACGCACACCACCGCACCAGCGGGTCGCCGTCTCGCCCGCGGCGCAACTGGTCACCGAACGGGACACCGCGTACCGGGCGTTGACCCGCGAGGCGCGTCGACTGTACCGGCTGATGTCCCTGACCCCGGCCCCGGTGGACCGGCCGACCATCGCCGCCCTGGCCCGCCGCCACCCCGAGCGGGTGACCGCGCTGCTCGACCGGCTGGCCGCCGCCGCGTTCGTGGTCGGCGCACCCGGCGACCGGTACGAGATCCGCCCGCTGCTCGCGCCGAGCGCCCGGCTGCACCTGCGCGACGCCGATCCGGCCCGCTCCCGGGTCGCCGCGCAGGCCCGGTTGACCCGCCACCTGGCCCGCCGGGCCGAACGGCACGCCGCCAACCTGGCCGTGCTCGGCTCACCGCCGGACCGGGAGTGGTCGCTGCCGCTCGACGACGACCCGTACGGCTGGTTCGACCTGCACCAGGATCTGCTGCTGGCCGTGGTCCGGGTGCCGGCCGGGGCGGCGGAGGCGCTGCCCCGGCGGGTACGCCGGTGGTGGTTCCGGTTGGCCGTGGCGCTGTGCGGGTGGTTCGCGCACGTCGAACGGCTCGACGAGTGGGAGCAGGTCTGCCGCACGGTGCTGGCCACCCCGACGGCCGACGACCGTCCGGAGATCGCCGGGTGGGCGCACAACGAGCTGGGTGTGCTGCGTCGGCGTCGGCACGACCCGCAGGGCGCGGCGGCGGCGCTCACCCTCGCGGTGGCCGAGCGCGGCCGTCGGGGCACCGCCCAGGCGCGGATGAACCTCGGCCTGGCCCTGCTCGACCTGGGGCAGCTCGACGACGCGGTGGAGCACCTGGAGCTGTCCCGCCGGCACCGCTCGTCCGCGGACCGGTCCGGGCACGCCCTCACCGACCTGGGCCTGGGCGCAGCGCAGTTGGCCCGGGGTGAGCTGGACACCGCGCACCGCCACCTGGTGCGGGCGGCGAACACGTTCCGGTCGGTGGGTGACGCTCGGGGTTACGCGGCCGCGCTGACCAACCTGGTGCTGGTGCACGCCAGCCTCGGCGAGCACCTGGACGCGGCGCAGGCCTGGCGTGCCGCCCTGCGCGAGTACGAGTCGGTCAACGACCCGACCAGCCGCGCGGCGGCGCTGCTCAACGCCGGCGCGACGCTGCTGACCAGCGCGCCCGGGCAGGCGCGGGCGGCATACGAGCTGCTGGCCGAGAGCCGACGGCTGCGTGCCGAGACCCGACCCACGGCGGGTCTCGGGCGTACCCTGCTGTACCTGGGCGACGCCGCCGCCGCGCTGGGCGACGGGGCTGACGCGCGGCGGCTCTGGGCGGACGCGGCGACGGTGGCCGAGGAGGTCGACGACGACCGGGCGCTGGCCGCCGCGGACGAGCGCCTGGAACACGCCGTCGAAGCGCCGCCGGCCACCCCCTGACCGGTGTGTCCCGCCGGATCGGCGTGATGTCGATCGCTCGTCGTGGCCGGTGGCGCGGGTCTGGGAGAGTGTGTGACCGTGGACGCTCTCTCCGTGCGGGGACTCAGCCGCAACTTCGGCAACCTGGTCGTGCTCGACGACGTGACCTTCACGCTGCCGGCGGGCCGGATCGCGGTGGTGCTCGGCCCCAACGGCAGCGGCAAGACCACCCTGCTGCGATGCGTGGTGGGCGCCGACCGTCCGGACGCCGGTGAGGTGCTGGTGCAGGGCCGGCGGGCCGACGAGACCGACCCCGAGGTGCGGGCGCTCGTCGCGGCCGCCCTGGACGACATCGACTTCTTTCCCGACCTGTCCGTGGTCGAGCACCTGGAGCTGGTCGCGTACGCCCACGGGGGCGACGCCGAGCCGGTCGAGGAGGTGCTGACCGAGCTGGGCCTGGAACCGGCCCGCGACCAGCTGCCGGTGACCCTGTCCAGTGGGCAGCGCCGCCGGTTGGCGCTGGCCTCGTGCTTCGTGCGCCCGCGCCGGGTGCTGATCCTGGACGAGCCCGAGCAGCGGTTGGACGTGCGCGGCCGGCAGTGGCTGGCCGACCGGCTGCGTAGGGAGCGGGACGCCGGCACGGCCGTCCTGCTGGCCTCGCACGACCCGGAACTGATCGACGCGGTGGTCGACGAGCGGATCGAGATCGGCCGGTGAGCGCCCCGCCGACCACGATCGCCCCGACGCCCGCCGGGTTGCCGAGCGCCCGGCAGGTACGGACGCACCTGCGCCGCGCACGCCGCCGGCACCACGACCACTCGCTGGGTGACGTGCTGGGCGACGCGTACGTCATCGTGCTCTTCGTGGGCATGTACGGCTGGTTCGCGATCAGCGCCAGCCGCGACATGCTGGTCTCCCCCACCGTCGGCCGCGCCGACGCGGGGGTGCGCTGGTGGCTGGCGGTGGCCGCGCTGCTGGCCGGCGCGGGCCTCGCCTGGCGGGGTCTGCGGGCGCTCGGCCCGCTGCTGGTCACCCCGGCGACCCAGAGCTGGGTGACCAGCGCCCCGATCGACCGGCGGGCCTGGCTCGCGCCTCGACTCGGCGTCCTGCTGGTGGGCGCGGCGGCCGGCACGGCGCTGCTGGCCGTGGCCGTGGCCGTGCTGGGCGGCGTCACCGACCCGGGCGCCGTCGGGTGGGCCGCGGCGGCCGGCGCCGGCTGGGGCGCTGCCGCGCTCGCCCTCGCCGTCGTCGCCCAGAGCAGCCGGGCGGGCCGCCGCTGGCCGACAGTTGTCGGGGCGACGCCGCTGGTGGCGGCCGCCGTCGTCGCGGCTGTGGTGGTGATCGCGGGACGCCTCGGCGAGGCGCTGCCCCGGCCGGCGACACTGCCGACCGGCGCGCTGGTCGCCGTCGGGGTGCCGCTCGCGGTCGTGGGTACCGTGCTCGCCCTGCGGGCGCTGCCCCAGGTCGACCGGGCCACGCTGACGACCGGCGCGCAGTTCGCCAACGCCGCCGCGACGGCCACGATCCTGCTCGACCCGAGCATGCTCACCGGTCTGGTGGAGAGCCGCCGCTGGCGTCGCATCGGCCGGGTCCGCAGCCGACGCTTCCGGCCCGGCCCCGGCTGGTGGGCACTGCTCCAGGCCGACGTACGCCGGCTGCGCCGCCACCCCAGCGCCCTGCTGATCTGGGCGGGGCTGGTCGGCGTCCAGTACGCGGCCGCACTCGCCCTGCCCGGGTTGGCCGGCGCCGCGCAGGTGATGCTCGCCTACGTCGCCACCGAACGGCTCACCGGTGGCCTGCGCGCGGTCAGCAGGTCACCGGGCCTGCGCCGGGTCCTCGGCGGCAGCGACGCGGCGCTGCGCGGGATCCACGTGGTGGTGCCGGCCGTCGGCGCGGGCCTGTGGTGGCTGCTGACCCTGCCGAGTCTGCCGACCCTCGACGCCGGCCCGGCCTGGCTCGCGCCGACGCTGGCGCTCGGCGTGGTCGCCGCCGCGTGGCGGGCCGGCACCCGCCCGCCGATCAACTACGGCGGCGCGACGGTCAACACGCCGTTCGGGATGGTCCCGGTCGACCTGCTGCGCCAGGGTGCCCGGGGGCCGGCGCTGCTCGCCGTCGTGGTGCTCGCCCAACTGTTCCTGGGCTGAGGGTCGCACCGCTCCCGCCCGCCCACCTCAGCCGTCCAGCCGGCGGACCATGTTCATGATGGTCTCCACCTGCGCGCCACCGCCGCCCTTGATCGGGAAGTTGGTCGCGCCCAGGTAGCCCCACCAGTCCCAGCAGCCGTTCGGGTTGCTGAGGGCGGTGCACGCCTGCGGATAGCGCACGCGACCAGGTTGTTGGTGTCGGCGTACTGGTTGAGGTTGGCCCGGTCGACGAACGCCGTGCCCACCGACCCGTACCCCTGGGCGCAGCCGTGCAGGGTGACCAGCAGCCGGCACGACTGCCCCGCCGCACAGGCCGACGGGACGTAGGCGAAGCCGTTGGCGTCCATGCTCAGCCCGTTGGCCCAGCCGTTGACCGCGAACGCGTTCTGGTCGAACCGGACGAGCGTGCCGCCGAGCGCCGCGGTGTTGGGTGCGTTCACACCGCCGAGCACGTCCGGGTGTACGTCTGCAGGGCGGACACGGTTGTCGGATACAGCCGGAGGAGACCCCGGCGACGTACACCCCGGAGATGTTGTAGGTGCCCAACGCCCCGGAGACCGGCGGCCTGGTGGCCGGGGTAGCGGCCTGGGCGGGGGCCGCGACGGTCAGGATCAGCAGAAGAACGGCGGTCAGGGCCGTGGCGGCTCTGCGCGGTGTGGTCATGGACGCTCTCCTCGGCAGCGCCGGCGGTGGCGTCGGCGTGCGCCGAAGTTACCGTGACGCGGGCCACACCAGACATGAGTCCGACCGACAGGCTTGTCGATGTCGTTGTGTGCTCTGACCTGACCACCCACGCGTCATCCTCGTAACACCGCCGCGCGAACAGCGTCGGCGAATCGGCGATTGCGGACCATCTGCCCGAGGGCCACCCCACTCTGCTGTTCGGCGTCGATGATGCTGCCGAGGGTGGGCAGAAGTTTGAGGATGGCCTGCTCCGAGGCACCGGGATCCCACACCAGATCGAGTAGCCGCTGGCACTGCTCGCTGGCGCGCCGGGGATTGCCAGTGAGGCGCTCTGTTCCGAGAACCTGCCACCGCATAGCCGCCATGAGGTGGTAGCGCGCCGGCCGTAGCGTCGCCCGAATCCGCCTTGTTCGCAGCAGCCACTCGAGGCGGTAGTGGGCAGCAGCAGCCGCGTAGTACGCGTCCGGTAGGTGGTCCTCCTGGAATAGCGCGTCGCGGTGACGCTGGGTCAGCTCGCGGTAGTGGCCCGCGGCAGCCGGCTCTCCGAGGAACATCGCGGCATAGGCGCGGGTGAGTTGGGCTCGGTTCACCACCCGTGTCTTCTCCACCTCATTGCGGGCCGCATACTGCTTGGAGCGGCGCTCGTACCACAGTCGACGCGCCTCCGGCTGCGCTGCAAACCAGTCCTCCAACCGTCGGTGGAAGTCCTCACGCGTCGACAACTCCTCCTCGCTGACCGCGGTCTGCCGGTTGGTCGCGGCGATGATGCCGGCGATGACCTTCTCGTCCTCGCTGTGCACGATACGCACGCTGACCTGCACATCGTCGGTGAGTCGATCTCGCTCGTCGAACAAGACGTGACAGGTCTGGCAGCCGTTGACCACCTGGAAGTCTCGGATGTGCACCTCGTCGCCAATCACGTTGAGGCCCCGGGTGACGATGGTGACGCCGTTGTTGAGTACGGCGAATCGACGGTGCTGGAGCGGATCTCGGATGGCGTCGCGGATCTGGCCGTTGACGCCGTTGTAGCCCTGGAAGTCCCGGACATTCTCGTGGAAGAGTGCCTTGCGGATGTTGCCAGCCGGATCGGTCAGCACTCGGGACACCAACTCGCGGGCGGGCAGCAGGCCGAACAGCGACTGAACCACGCCGGGCATGGTCGGGGGTGAAAGCTTCTTGAGCATCTCGAAGGTGGCCGGTACCGCCTGTGTGGCACGTTGGTACAGCTCACGCAACTCGTCACGGGTTACGCAGCGCACGTCGACTGTGTCGAAGCGGCCGGACCGCATGAGCCCCCGCTCCGCCGACGCCGCCTTCTTGCGCAGCATGTCCGCCACCTGGCCACCGGTAGTTACGTACCGGACGTGCAACTTGGGACGGCCGCCCGAGAACTTCGCGATGTTCGCGTAGACCGCCCGGAGGCACCCTCGGAGGTTCTCCACGTCCGGAGAGGCGGGGTACGGTAGGTCGGCCTTGTCTACGACATGCGCCAGGTTGTCCGCCAGGTCGGTGATGACCTTCGACTCGAACTTGGGGCTGGTCTTCGCCTGCACGACGATGACCCGTACATCTAATTGGCGTGCCTGCTCGGTCGCCGCCCTGACATCCGTCTCGTCGTGCAGCAGCTCACCGTTAACCAGTATGCCGAACGTACGTATTCAGCTTGAGGTAGCCGTTTGAGGCAACCACGGCCCGGTGGTGAACAGCTGTTTGAGGACGTCGAGGG
>NZ_JBNCKT010000104.1:0-19718 GCF_049841675.1 Micromonospora sp. DT4 | reverse complement strand
CATAGCGCTCGGGTAACACTCCGGACACCCGTGATGTTCCTACCCCACCAACCATGATCCACAAGACAGGCCCTAGACCGGCTGTTGAAGGTGCCTGCGTAGAGGACTCTGGGAGACGCTTTTCAAGATTTTCTCCCAGATTTCTCCCACGGGCACTCTCGGGAGACAGTTCAGGGCCGGTTCCCTTTGCGGGAAACCGGCCCTGAACTGGCCTTACCTCTGGTCGGGGTGGCCGGATTCGAACCGACGACCTCTTCGTCCCGAACGAAGCGCGCTACCAAGCTGCGCCACACCCCGAGGCGTGCCGACAAATAGTAGCCCACCCGCTCCGATGGTCAAACTCGGTACCCCCGCCGCCCGGCCCGGCCGCACCGCGTCCAGAGCCGCCAAGATCCGCACAACTGCCACGCCGCGATATTGCGCGGATCTTGGGCCCGGGCGCGCGGCCCGTGCGGTCAGCGCGGGATGAGGGTCAGGATGCTCGCCTCCGGTGGGCAGGCGAAGCGGATCGGGGCGGTCGGGTGGGTGCCGAGGCCGGCGGAGACGTGCAGCCAGGAGTCCGAGCCCGGCCACCGGTGCAGACCGCGCGCCATCGAACGCGGCAGGCCGCAGTTGGTGACCAGCGCCCCGTACCCCGGCACGCAGACCTGCCCGCCGTGGGTGTGCCCGGCCAGCAGGAGGCCGAAGCCGTCGGCGGCCATCTGGTCGAGCACCCGCGGCTCGGGGGAGTGCGTCACGGCGATGGACAGGTCGGCGGAGGAGGCCACCCGGCCCGACACGGCCGGGTAGTCGTCGCGCTCGATGTGGGGGTCGTCGACGCCGACGAGGTCCAGCTCCCGACCCCCGGCCTTGAGGCTCGTCCGGGCGTTGTTCAGGTCGGCCCAGCCGGCGCCGGTGAAGACCTGGCGCAGCTCCTCGTAGGGCAATTCGACGCCCTCGGTGTACTCCCGGTCGGGCAGGAAGTAGGTGAAGGGGTTCTTGAGCACCGGCCCGGTGTAGTCGTTGGAGCCGAACACGAACGCGCCGGGATGGTCCAGCAGCGGTTGCAGCGCCCGCAGCACACCCGGTACCGCCCCGGGGTGTGCCATGTTGTCGCCGGTCACCACCACCAGGTCGGGGTCGAGGGCGGCCAGCGACGCCACCCAGCGCTGCTTGCGGGCCTGGTCGGGCATCATGTGCAGGTCCGACAGGTGCAGCACGCGCAGCGGCTCCGCGTCGGCCGGCAGCATCGGTACGTCGTACCGCCGCAGGGTGAACATGTTGCGCTCGACGAGCGACGCGTACGCGAGGGTGGTCGCTCCGACCGCTGCGGTTCCGGCGGCGAGGCGGAATAGTGTGCGCTTTCGCATGACGTTCAGGGTAGTTTGACCGTCCATGAGCACGCTGAAGGACCGCCTCACCGCCGACATGCGTTCCGCGCTCAAGGCGCGCGACGAGCTGACCACCTCCACGCTGCGGATGGCCCTGGCCGCCGTCGGCACCGCCGAGGTGGCCGGCAAAGCCAAGCGCGAGCTCACCGACGACGAGGTGCTCGCGGTGTTGACCAAGGAGGCCAAGAAGCGCCGGGAGGCGGCCACGGCCTTCGCCGACGCGGGCCGCGCCGAGCAGGCCGCGAAGGAGACCGCCGAGGGCGAGGTGCTGGACCGCTACCTGCCCAAGCAGCTCTCCGACGCCGAGCTGACCGACCTGGTCGCGGGGGCGCTCGCCGTGGGCGGCTTCACCGGCAAGGCCCAGATGGGCCCGGCCATGAAGGCGGCCCAGGCCGCGGTGGCCGGCCAGGCCGAGGGTGGTCGGGTGGCTGCCGAGGTACGCCGACAGCTCGGCCTCTGATCCGCCACGCGGCTCCGGTTCCACTAGACGAAACGGGCGGGCACCCCCACAGAGGGTGCCCGCCCGTTCGCGTGTGCCGTTGGTGCCTCAGCCGCCCGGACGGTTACCGGGCCGGCCGGGCGTGTTGCCGGGCTGTCCCGGCTTGTTGCTGCCCGGCGGGGTGCCGCCGGCGCCGGTGCTGACCTGGATGGTGACCACACCGCCCTTGATGGTGCGCCCGTCGGGGCTGGTGCCGGCGGCGGTGCCCGCCGGGCAGCTGGACGCCACCTTCGCCTCGGAGACGACCGGCTCGAAGCCCGCGCCCTTGATCCGGGACTTCGCGGTGTCCACCGGTTGGCACTTCACGTCGGGAATGCTGCGCTGGTCACCCTCGGAGATCTTCTGGCCCGGGGGTTCGAAGTTGATGCGCGGCTTGCCCTTCATGGCGTCCCGCAGCGTCTCGTACACCGGCGGGTTGATGCCGTCCTTCTCGGAGTGCTTCATCTTGACGTTCGTCTGCGGCCAGTCCGGGTCGGCCATGATGCCGGCCACCGAGTACTGCTTGGTCATCACGACGATGGCGGCCGTCTTCTCCGAGTCGGTGGTGCCCGTCTTGCCCGCCACCGGCGCGTCGATGATGCCCTTCACCGCGGCGGCCGTACGGCTGCTGCCGCACTTGCTGGTCTTGGAGTTGTCGCCGACCGGGCAGCGGGCGGCGTCGACGGCGGCGCGGGCCACCTCGGTGCTGAACCGCTTTTCGCAGCGCGGGTTGGCGATGTCCAACTTCTTGCCCTCGGGGTCGCGGATCTCCTGCACCGGGATCGGCTCGCAGTACTTGCCGTCCGCCGCGAAGGTCGCATACGCGTTGGCCAGGTCCAGCGGAGTGGTGGCGGAGACGCCCAGGGTGAAGGCACCCCACTGGTGCGCTGCTTCCTTGGTGGCGGCGAAGCTGGCGTCGTTGCTGGCCCGGAACTGGATGCCGGCCCGCTTCGCGACGTCGACCACGTTCTCCGCGCCGACCTGCTGCTGCAGCGGCACGAAGTAGGTGTTGGTCGACTGGGCGAACGCGCTCCACATGTTCTGGACACCGCCGGCCTGCAGGCCGGAGTTGGTCGGGCAGTAGAAGTGGGTGCCGGGGCAGGCCGCCGGGCTGCTGCTGTCGATGATGTACTCCGACTTGAACTGCTGCGGCGCGTTGAAGGTGTAGCTGAGCGGCACGCCCTCCTCCACGGCCGCGGCGATCGTGAAGATCTTGAAGGTCGAGCCGGCCTGGTAGCCGGCGATGCCGTCGCCGCCGGTGATCAGCGGGTTGACCGTCGCCGGGTAGTTGCCCCTGATGCCCCGCTTGCTCTTCGCCGGATCGCTGGAGATCTTGTTCTTGGGGTTCTTCGGGTCGTCCAGCTTGAACTGCCGGTTGACCGCCAGCGCCCGCACCCGGCCCGTGCCGGGCTCGACCACGGCGACCATGGCGGCTTCCTTGCTGTTCACGCTCTTGGCCTTACGGACCGCCTTGTCCGCGCCCCGCTGCGCCTGGATGTCGATCGACGTCACGACGGTGTAGCCGCCGCTCTTGAGCCGCCGCTCACGGTCGTACGAGGTCGAACCGAACGTCTCCTGCTGCATCCACCAGCGGTAGAAGTAGTCGCAGAAGAAGCCCCACTCGTTGACGTTGGTCGCGACGCAGCCGTTCGGGGTGCGCTTGTCCTGCACCTTCAGCTTGACCGCCTTGGCGGCGTCGGCCTCCTGCTGGGTGATGGCCTTGATGTCGACCATGTTCTGGATGACGTAGTTACGCCGGTCCAACGCCAGCGGGTAACCGCTCTTGGTGGTCGGGTCGTTCGTCGTCGGGGCCTTGACCATGCCGGCCAGCAGCGCCGCTTCCTCGATCTTGAGTTTGCTCGGCGGCTTGCCGAAGTAGACCTGGCTGGCGGCGTAGATGCCGTACGCGCCGTTGCCGAACGAGGCGAGGTTGAGGTAGCGGGTCAGGATCTCGTCCTTGGAGAACTCCTTGTCGACCTGCAGGGCCAGCCGCATCTCGCGGAGCTTGCGGGCGCTGGTGTCCTCGGTCGCCGCGACCACGTCGGCCGGGTGGGTGGCCGAGTAGGCGATGGCCAGCCGGACGTACTGCATGGTCAGCGTCGAGGCGCCCTGGCGGCCGGCGCCCTCGCTCTGGTTGTTGACGAACGCGCGGGCGACACCGTTGATGTCGACGCCGTTGTGCTTGTAGAAGTCGTGGTCCTCCGCAGCGATGATGGCTTTGATCATGTACGGCGAGATGTCGGCGAGTTTCACGTCGCGGCGGTTCTCGTCGTACATCGTCGCCAGCGGTGTCTTGCCGTCCGACGCCAGCAGGTAGCTGATCTGTGGCGCGCGGGCCACCGTCAGCTCCGTGGGCAGGTTGCCGAATGTCTCGGCGCCGGCCTTCGCGGCCAGTCCGGACATCGCCACCGCGGGGAAGGCCGCCGCAGCGACCACCACGCCAGCCAGCAGGCCACATATGAGCAGCGATGCGGCGTTGGTCAGCACATTGTGGTCACGTTTCCGCATCCAGGTCACCTCGGCATGGTACGCGAGTAGGGAACGAGGGGCGCATGGGCGTTGTTTCCCCATTTCCTGCGCGCGCTGCCCTCGTTGTGCTAAACGCATGACCCCCGGTACGAGGTTGCGTGTGACTTGGCGTGAGTCTCCTCCGTTCGGCGGAGGCCTCGCAGCGTTTTCGCCGACCTCGGCGGGGTAACCGGCGGTCGAGCGCCCGGGAAGCCGGGAGTGTCCGGAATGATGGATTTCGCCGACAACGTTGCGTAATCAGTCGACTACAGAGCATGATGATGGCGGCGACAGCGCCACATGTCGTCCGCACCGCCTTGGGGAAGGCGGGCCGGGCGATCGGGGGGAAATTGCCGGCTGCCGTGCAACGAGGTCGGTAGGTACTGCAAGGGGGGACGAGTACACATGGGCATGATCACTGACTGGCCGTCACTGGCGGCATGTCAGAACGGGGACCCGGACGCGTTGTTCGTACAGGGCGCCGAACAGAACGTGGCCAAGCGGATCTGCCGGAGCTGCCCAGTTCGGTACGAGTGCCTGGCCGACGCGCTGGACAACCGGATCGAGTTCGGTGTGTGGGGCGGTATGACCGAACGCGAACGCCGGGCGTTGCTGCGTCGTCACCCCCAGGTGACGAGCTGGCGCAAGATGTTCGAGGCAGCGATGAAGAAGAACAGCAAGGACAAGGCGGGCAAGGACAAGATCCTCGTCACCTCGGCAACCTGATGCCGCTCACGACCGGCTGATCGCCGCGCCGATCGTCCGTAGCCCGTCGACGTCGTGCACGTCGGCGGGCTGTGCCGTCACCGACACCGCCGGCACCGCCGGGAACGCCTCGGTGAACCGCGCGGCGACCTGCTGCTCGCGTACCGCCTGACGAGCCAGCGCGGCGTGCGCCCGCAGCACGTCGGCGGTGGCCTCGTGCCCACCCAGCTCGGCCAGCCGCTCCGCGGCGACCCGACTCCGCTCGGCGTCCAGCTCCGGAACCGCCGGTCGGTGCACGCGGTTGAGCACCAGGCCGGCCAGCGGCATCTTCTCCTCGCGCAGCCGGCCCGCGAGGTAGGCGGCCTCCCGGACCGCGTCCGGCTCGGGCGCCGCGACCAGCACGAAGGCCGTCTCCCGCGCCTGCAGGATGCGGTACGTCTGCTCGGCACGCTGCCGGAAGCCGCCGAACATCGAATCCAGTGCGGCCACGAAGCCGGACAGGTCGGTGAGCAGTTGCGCCCCGAGCACCTTCTGTACCACCTTCGAGAACATCCCGAACGAGGCCGTGACCAGGCTGAACATGCTCCGGCCGCCGCTGCGTGCCGGTGCCAGCAGCAGGCGCAGCATCCGACCGTCGAGGAAGCGGGAGAGCCGGGCCGGCGCGTCCAGGAAATCCAGCGCCGAGCGGGACGGCGGAGTGTCCACCACGATCAGGTCCCACTCGCCGCGGGCGTGCAACTGGCCCAGCTTCTCCATCGCCATGTATTCCTGCGTGCCGGCGAACGTCGAACTCATGGCCTGGTAGAACGGGTTCGCGAAGATCTCCGCGGCCTTCGTCGGGTCGGTGTGCTGGAGCACCACGTCGTCGAAGGTGCGCTTCATGTCCAGCATCATGGCGTGCAGCTCACCGCCGCTGGCCTCGACGTCGATGCCCTTGACCTGGCGGGGCGTGTTGTCCAGCTCCGTCAGGCCCAGCGACTGGGCGAGCCGACGGGCCGGGTCGATGGTGAGCACCACCGTGCGGCGGCCGTGCTGTTCGGCAGCCCGCAGCGCCAGCGCCGCGGCCGTGGTCGTCTTTCCCACCCCGCCGGCACCGCAGCACACGACGATCCGTACGCCCGGGTCGGCGAGGATCTGGTCGACGTCCAGCTGCGGCGCCGCGTCTTCGGAAGGCACCATTCGAGCGTATCGGGCCGCGTCGGTCCACGCGCCCGTGCTGAGCTCAGGTGTGAGTCAATCGGCGCTGACGAGGGCCTGGGCCAGGGTCGCGAGACCTGCCCGGTCCACCCCGTCGGGCAGCAACGGCAGCTCGACCATCGGCAGCCCCAGCTCCACCAGGTCGGCGCGGAGCGAATCCTCCAGTTCGCGCCGGATGAGCTGGTCCCGTGCCTCGTCGTGCAACCCGGCCACGATGTCCCGATCCGCCGGCAGTCCGGCGGCGACCAGACCGCGCCGCAGTTCCGCGGCGGTGACCGCCGGGCCCGCCGACAGCGGGGGTCGGGCACCGTTGACGATCACCTTCCCGATGCCGAAGCCGAGGGAGGTCAGGTCGGCGATGGCGTCCACCGTCTCCTGCACCGGCATCTCCTCCAGGAGCGTGACCACGTGAACCGCGGTCATGGGGGAGCGCAGCAGCGCGGAGACCCCCTCGCTCTGGGTCTTGATCGGGCCGACCTTGGCGAGCCGGGCGGTCTCGGCCGTGACGTTGAGGAAACGGCCGATCCGACCGGTGGGCGGCGCGTCCAGCACCACGGCGTCGTACGCGCGCCGCTGCCCCGAGGTGCGGGTGGTGGCCTCCTTCACCTTGCCGGTGAGCAGCACGTCCCGCAGCCCCGGGGCGATGGTGGTCGCGAAGTCGATGGCACCGAGCTTGCGCAGCGCCCGCCCTGCCGCCCCGAGCTTGTAGAACATGTCCAGGTACTCGAGCAGGGCCTCCTCGGCGTCCACCGCGAGCGCGCGCACCTCACCGCCGTCCGGGGCGTCGGCGAGGTGCCGCTCCTCGTACGGCAGCGGGTCGAGACCGAAGAGCTGGGCGATGCCCTGCCGGCCCTCGACCTCCACCAGCAGGGTGCGCCGGCCACCGGCGGCCAGCGCCAGGGCCAGCGCCGCCGCCACGCTGGTCTTGCCGGTGCCGCCCTTGCCGGTGACGACGTGGAGGCGGGCCGACCATCCGGTACCGGCCGGGTCGGACGGCCGCTCAGGTGCACGCACCCGTCGAGCCTATCCAGGGTGGCGGGTCAGGCGACCTCGCAGACCCACCAACCCGTCTTCTGCACCACGGTGAAGCGCAGGTCCTGGTCGGCCACCTTCTCGTCGGCAGTGGTCATGGTGATCCGCGTGGAGACGGTGGCCCGGTCGCCGGTCTGGTTGTCGACCTTCGGGGTGGTCCACTTGAACCGGGGGTTCTGGTACGCGGAGGCGTACTTCTGCACCTCGGCCACCTTGGCGGCGATCTTCTTGTCGTCGCGCGAGGCGGCGCAGACGTGCTCGGCGGCCTTGGTGGCGTCCCGATCCTTGTAGACGGCGGTGAGGAACTCGTCCACGGCGACCGCCGGCTCCTTCGCGCCCTCGCCCGACTCGGCGTTGCGCAGGGTCAGGAACGTCACTACCCCACCGCCCACGCAGAGCACCATGATCACGGCCAGCGCGATGAGGGCGATCAGCAGGCCGCGCTTCTTCTTCGGCTCGGCGGTGCCCGCGTACGGCGGGTAGC
Source organism: Micromonospora sp. DT4 (assembly GCF_049841675.1). NCBI lineage: Bacteria > Bacillati > Actinomycetota > Actinomycetes > Micromonosporales > Micromonosporaceae > Micromonospora > Micromonospora sp. DT4. Next base: position 11,944 of record NZ_JBNCKT010000104.1, on the reverse strand, counting down.
CGGGCGGAGGTGGCGGGATCGCGCCCGGGGAGACGGGGACCGCCGGAGTGCCGGCCGGGTCCGCGGCCTGCGGGACGCCGCCGGGCGGGGCGGGCTGGGCCGGCACCCCGGGCTGCGCGGGGAGCGCCCCCGACCCGGGCTGACCGGCGGAGGTGGGCTGGCCGGGAGGGGTTGGCTGGCCGGACCCGGCGATCTGTCCAGGGAAGGCGGGCTGTCCAGGGAAGGCGGGCTGGCTGGCCCCGGCGGGCTGGCTGGGGAGGGCCGGCTGGCTGGCCCCGGCGGGCTGGCCGAGCTGGGTCGACGGGCCGGGCTGGGCGGGGATGGCCGGCTGACCGGGGGCGGTCGGCGCGGCGGGCCGCTCCTGGCCGGTCGGTGCGCCGGATTCCTCCGTGGCGGCCGTCGGGTCGGACTGCCCGGGGACGGCCTGCGCCTCGGGCTGGCCGGCGGCGTCCGGGTGTGCCGGCGGAAGAGCGCTCGGGCCGGCCTGGTCGCCGCTGGGCGGTTGGGTCATCTCGTTCCCCCGGGGGTGCGGCGCCCGGCCGCCACCCCTGGCGCCGAGCGAGATCGAGCGGGCGGCCGGGCGCTGCGCGACCGTCCGACCGGAAGGGTAGCGGCCAACCGTCGGTTCGGTGTCGCCCCTACCGCGCCGTACGTCACTCATCGACCCGGAGGAGCCGGACAGTGACATCACCGCAGTCGGGATTCCTGCCCGAAGTCTGTCAAATATGTGACTGGGGGTGACTGATGGTGCGCGTCCTGTTGGCGGGACCGCCCCCGCGGACCTACCTTCGTCCCGGTACGGGGGACCGGAACGGTTGGTTGATCCCGACCGGAAGCGTGATCCGAGAGGTACGACCGGAGGCAGTTCATGCGCGACGCGAACAACATCCCTCGCATCCAGTTCCCGACGAACGACCGGCAACGGCGGATCGGGTCGGCGGGTGAGCCCACCGGCGGGCTCCTCGGCAACCTGCCCATCAACGAGCGGTCGTACCGTCGGGTTCCGGAGCCGCCGGAGCTGATCCGGGCGTCGAACCGACCGGTCGAGCGCCTGCGGGACGACGACGAGCCGGGCTTCGTCATCCACCTGCCGATCCGGGTGCCCGACCTGGCGGCGGCGACCGTGCTGGCCGGCCGGGTCGCGGTGTCGCTGGGCTTCCTGCCGGAGCTGGACGCGGGTGAGACGACCGTGTCCAACGCGGACGACCAGAACAACAGGCACCGGGTCTTCTGCGACCTGTTGCTGCCCGACCGTTCGCGCTGTCCCCAGGGGTACGGGCACGAGGGGCCCTGTGGAGAGTTGCCGGCCACGCCGGAGCAGCGTCCCGCGCCTCGTCCGGCCAGCGGACCGTAGGCTGTGCCTCGACGAAGTCCGCACCACGAGGGAGCCCTCCAGCGATGCAGAAGTGGGAATATTCCACGGTCCCTCTGCTGGTCCACGCGACCAAGCAGATCCTCGACAACTGGGGAGAGGACGGGTGGGAACTCGTCGCCGTGGTCCCCGGCCCGAACCCGGATCAGCTGGTGGCGTACCTGAAGCGGCCCAAGGCGTGAGCGCGGGAAGTCCGGCGCGACGTTCCGTGATCGCGAACGAAGAGGTGATGCGATGAGCAACGGTCCCCACGCCAAGCTCGCCGAGCTGGGCCTCGAACTGCCCGACGTGGTCCCACCGGTGGCCAGCTACGTCCCGGCCGTGCAGTCCGGGCAGCACGTGTACGTCTCCGGCCAGTTGCCCATCGCCGAGGGCAAGCTCCTGGCGACCGGCAAGGTCGGCGCCGGGATCTCCGCCGAGCAGGCGAAGGATCTCGCCCAGCGGTGCGCGCTCAACGCGTTGGCGGCAGTCGACTCGCTGGTCGGCCTGGAGAACGTGGTCAAGGTGGTCAAGCTGACCGGTTTCGTGGCCTCGGCCCCCGGGTTCATCGGCCAGCCGGCGGTGATCAACGGTGCCTCCGATCTGTTCGGCACCGTCTTCGGCGAGGCCGGCCGCCACGCGAGAAGCGCGGTAGGCGTGGCCGAACTCCCCCTGGACGCCCCGGTGGAGATCGAGTTGATCGTCGAGGTCGCCTGACCCGTCAGCCCCGCGCGCACTGCCCCGCCCGCGATCTTGCCCTTTCTGCCCCGACGAATGCCGTGAACAGGCACGAAGTAGCAGCAGGAAGTGCAAGATCGCGGGGAGTGGTGGGCGGGGTCGTACGATCGCAGCCATGAGCGGGCACTCGACGGGGGCGGCGGCGTTGGCCGAGGAGCTGCCGACCTGGGTTTCGTTGCTGCGCGCGCCCAATCCAGGGCCGATGACTCTCGACGGCACCAACACGTGGGTCCTGCGCGCGCCACAGGCCGAGTACGCCGTGGTGGTCGACCCGGGACCGGCCGACGAGGGGCACCTGAAGCGGATCGCGGCAAGCGGCCCGATCGGCCTGATCCTGATCACCCACGGCCACGTCGACCACACCGAGGGCGCCCCGAGGCTCGGCGAGCTGCTCGGCGGCGTACCCGTCCTCGCCGCCGACCCGGCGCACACCATCGGCGGGACGCCGTTGAACGCCGACACCGTGCTCGACGAGAGTCTCGGCATCCGGCTGCTGTCCACCCCCGGGCACACCGCCGACTCGGTCTGCTTCCTCGTCGAGCACGACGACGAGCGGGTGGTGCTCACCGGCGACACCATCCTCGGTCGGGGCACCACCGTGGTGGCCCACCCCGACGGGCACCTCGGTGACTACCTCGGCAGCCTGGAGCTGCTGTCCGCGTACTCCGGAATTCCCGCGCTGCCCGGGCACGGCCCGGCGCTGGCCGACTGCGCCGCCGCCGCGTCGTTCTACCTCGACCACCGTCGGGTCCGGCTCGACCAGGTCCGCGCGGCGGTCGCGGCCGGCGCGCGGACGCCCACCGACGTGGTCGCGGCCGTCTACGCGGACGTCGACCGCTCACTCTGGTGGGCGGCGGAATGGTCGGTACGTGCCCAGCTGGAGTATCTGGGCGTCGACACCGGGGAATCCGCGCCGGGGGTCAGTGGGTTGGAGCACATGTGACCTGCCCGGTGTGCGGAACAGTCGCTGTCCCCGGCGCACGGTTCTGCCACAACTGCGGTGCCGCGCTGCCGGCCGCCGCGACGTTGCCGGCAGCCGAGCGTCGGGTCGTCACCGTACTCTTCGGTGACCTCTCCGAGTTCACCTCCTGGTCGGAGGACCTCGACCCGGAACGCGTGGGCGCGGTCACCGACCGGGTCCTCGCGGCCCTGGCCGGCGCGGTGAAGACCTTCGGCGGGCACGTCGACAAATTGACCGGCGACGGGATCATGGCGGTCTTCGGCGCTCCGGTGGCGCACGAGGACGACGCCGAACGCGCCGTGCGGGCCGCCCTATCGATGCAGCGGGCCGTGCGCCGGGTGCTCGACGACGAGCGCGGTGGCGGCGCGCCGCTCGGCCTGCGGGTCGGCTTGAACACCGGCGACGTCATCGCGGGCATCCAGGCCGCCATCGAGTACACGGTCATCGGCGACACGGTGAACACCGCCGCCCGGCTGGCCGACGCCGCCGCCGTGGGCGCGGTCTACGCCGGCGGACGCACCGCCGCCGCCACCCGGCACGTCGCCTCGTGGCGGGCGCTGCGCCCGCTGCGGCTCAAGGGGAAGCGGGAGCCGGTCGAGGCGTACGAGCTGCTGGGCCTGCTGGACGCGCCGGGCACCCGCTCGGGTCTCGGCGACGAGGCGCCCTACGTGGGTCGGGAGACCGAGATCGGGCGGGTCGCCGGCCGGCTCGCCGAGGTAATCGACCAGGGTGACCCCCGTGTGCTGCTGATGACCGCCGAGGCGGGCATCGGCAAGTCCCGGTTCGCCGCCGAGGTCGAGCGCCTCGCGGCCGGGTACGACGTGGGCGCCGGCCGGTACGCGGCGCACACCGGCGCGCGGGTGCTGTCGGTGCACTGCGCCGCCTTCGGTGAGCGGCGTCGGCTCGCACCGTTGGCCGACCTGGTCCGTGCCGCGGTCGGTCTACCCACCGACGCGGCCACCGCGCTGACCCGACCGGCCGTGGAGGAGCGGCTGCGACGACTCGGTCAGCGGCTCGCCCGCACCGGTGAGACGGCACCGATCGCCAACGACCAACTGCTCGCCCTGCTCGGCTACGCCGAACTGCCCGCGCACGGCGCCACCGACAACGGCGAGTGGGGCGCGCCCGCCGCCGACGCCGAGGCGGTGCCGAACGCCGTAGCCGACCTGCTCAGCGGGCTCGCCGCGGAAGCGCCGCTGGTGATCGTGGTGGACGACCTGCACGACGCGACCGCCGAGACCATCAGCGTCCTCGGGCTGACCCTGTCCCGACTGACCGGCCCGGTGCTCGTCCTGCTGCTCGGGCGCCCCGAGCTGGTCCGTACCGCCGGTGCGTTGACCCGCGTCGCGGACGCCGAGGTGCACTCCCTGCCACCGCTGCGGGGCGCCGACGCCGCCCGCCTGCTCACCAGCTACCTCGGCGGCGGGAAGTTGCCGCCGGCCGACGCGGACCGGCTGCTCGCCACCGCCCAGGGCAACCCGTTCTACCTGGCCGAGCTGGTCACCCTGCTGATCGAGCGCGGCGCGCTGACCACCGCCGCCGGCACGCGGGGCCAGGACTCGTCCGGCTGGCGGCTGGTACCCGGCTCGCTGGGCAGTCGGCTGCTCTCCCGGGACCTCGCGGCCGTCCTCGCCGCCCGGATCGACGCGCTGCCACCGGACGCCCGCTCCGTGCTGCGCGACGCCGCCGTCGTCGGCGACACCGTGCCGACCGGCGCGCTCGAAGCCCTTCGTGAGCAGCGGGCCGGCCGAGACGGTAGACCGTCGGCGGTGGTCGCCCTGGAGTTCGACCGGGCCGTCGAGGAGCTGCTGCAACGCCGCATGCTGCACCGCACCCGCGCCGGGTACGCGTTCGCCACCCCGCTCATGCGCGAGGCCGCGTACGCCGGGGTGAGCAAGGCCGAGCTGGCCGAGCGGCACGCCGCGCTGGCCCGCTGGGCCGCGCCGGCCGACGGGGGCGCGGTGGCTGGTTTCACCGACGAGGCACGCGGCGACTTCGTCGCCGCCCACGTCCAGCGGGCTGCCGCGCTCGCCGACGCGGTGAAGCTGCGACCGGACGCGCCGGCCCGCGCCGTGGTCCCACTCGGGCTCGCCGCGCTCGGCCGGGCCGCCCGTCGGTCGCTGTCCGCCGGGGAGCCCGCACTCGCCGTCGAGTACGCCGAACGCGCCAGCGAGCTGTCCCGCGACGGGGTGCCGGGTGACGACCGGGTGGTGCACGCCCGCGCGCTGCTACAGATCGGTCGGGTCGTCGACGCGCTCGCCTTCGCCGAGAAGATCGCCGCGAACGCGGGGGACGACGGCACCCGAGCCAGCGCCCTGCTGCTCGCCGGGCAGGCCCAGCAGAACCTCGGTGACCAGGGTCGGGCGGAAGCCGCCTGGCAGGAGGCGTTGCAGGTGGCCACCGCATCAGGGCTGCCCACGCTGCGCGCGTCCGCCATGCGTCGGCTCGGCATGGGTGACTTCGTGGCCGGTCGACTGAGCCAGGCGAGCAGCAGGTTGGCCGCCGCGTACCAGGTCAGCCTCGGCGCGCAGGATCGGCGTGGGCAGGCCTGGTCGCTGCAGAACCTGGCGTGGGTGACCACCACCCGGGGCGACTTCGCCGGCACCGACGCGGTGCTCGGCCGGGCCGCCCGGCTCTTCGCCGAACTGAAGGACCCGTACGGTCGGGCGTGGCTGCGGGGCACCACCGCGTTCGCCCGGCTGCTCGCCGGCCGGCTGGGCGAGGCGTGCCGCCTGGCGCAGGTCTTCCTGCCCTTCGGCGAACGCGTCGGCGAGGCGTGGGCGGTGGGCACGCTGCGCGCGGTCGCGGCGTTCGCCACCGCGGAGTTGGGCGACCTGGCCGAGGCGGACCGGGAGGCCCGCCGCGCGTACCGCGAGTTCGCCGCCGCGTCCGACGACTGGGGGCGCGGGTTCGCGCTGGTGGTCCGGGCCGTCGTGGCGCGCGGGCTGGGCGAGCCGGAGCACGCCGCCGACCTGCTCACCGAAGCCCTGGCGTACGCCGATCGGACCTCACACCCGCTGCTCACCGGAATGGCCGGTACGCTGCGCGGCTCGGTGGCGCTGGACATGGGCGACCACGAGACCGCCGAGCAGGCTGCCCGGGCGGTGCTGACGGTCGTCGAACCGCACAACCCGCAGGCGCCGGCGCAGGTCGCGCCCCGGGTGCTGCTGGCCACCGCCCGACTGGCGGCCGGTGACCCGGCGACCGCGGTCGGACTGCTCGCCCCCGTGGCGACGGCCGCCGCCACCGCGCCCTCCCTGCTCCTGTCCCGCCGCCAGACCATGGCCCGGTACGCGTCGGCGCTGCTCGCCCACGGTCAGCGGGAGCAGGCGCTCGACTGGGCACGACGGGCGGTCGCCGCACCGGCCGAGGACGTACGCAGTGAGGTGATCGCGGCGAGCGTGCTCGCCGAGGCGTTGGCGGCCTGCGGCTACCCGGCCGAGGCGCGGTCCTGCGCCGACGAGGCAGTCCGCCTGGCGTACGCCACCGAACAGCGCAGCGAACGACCGGCCGCCAAAGCCCTACAAGAACGCCTAGCCCCCTAACCCGCCCCCTCCCCCCGGCCCCCTCCCCGTCCGGTGATCATGAGGTTGTTGCGCCGACACGCCGGCATCGGTGGCGATAACTTCATGATCAGCGGAGTGCGGGGTGGGTGGGTTAGTGGGTTCGGTGGGTTTTGGCGGTTCTGGGGATGTGGTTGTCTCGGGGAGCGGCTAGCGTGTCACCACCGCGCGTGGTCCACAGTGGTGACCGTCGCCGTGCCTGGGGGGAGGCTCACCATGAAGCTGCCGCGTTCCGTCGCCGGCTGGACCATCGCGGTATTCGGCGTTCTCGCGCTCGTGATGGGTGCCGTCGGGCTGCTCTGGCCGGAGGCGCAGTTGCGCATGCTCGGGTTGGAGGTGCCGGCGACGCGTTCCCCCGGTGATCACACCGGCACGTTCCTGCTGGCCTCGTCGATGGCCGCGTTCAACATGGGCGTCTACTACCTGCTCGCGACGGTGACCGAGTGGCGGGCGTTCTACCGGTTCACGGTGGTGTTCCGGTTGGTCACCTTCACCGTGTTCACCATCGCCGTGCTGGCCGACATCGCGCCAGACCGGTTCTTCGGCGTGGCCGCCTGGGAAGGGCTCGGCGCGGTGGTCACCGCGATCGGACTCCGCGTGGACGCCCGCCGGGCCGCGCCGGCCGCCCCCGTCTCCGTGTCGGCCACCCCCGTGTCGGCTGCCCCCGTGTCGGCTGCCCCCGCGCCGGCTGCCCCCGCGCCGGCTGCCCCGGTGTCGGCTGCCCCCGCGCCGGCCGCCTCCGCGGGTTCCGCATCGGCTGGCGGCGACGTGTCGCCGGAAGCCGTCGGGGAGACGCCCGGTGCGACTGGTGCCGCTCCGGCGGACGCGGCGCGCTGAGCCACCGGCAGGGTTGGGTATTTTCGAGCGGTGACCGACACCCCGACCGGCGGCTTGCCGGTGCCGATCGTGCCCGGTCTGACTGATTTGCGGGTATTTGCCCGAGGTGGTTACGCGACCGTCTACCAGGCCACCCAGATCTCGGTCGACCGCGAGGTCGCGGTCAAGGTCGAAAATCGCACGCTGGACAGCGAGCGCGACCAGGCTCGCTTCCTTCGCGAAGCGCGGGCGGCCGGGCGGATGTCGTCGCACCCGCACGTGGTGGACCTCTTCGACGTGGGTGTCACCGTCGACCAGCACCCGTACCTGATCATGGAGCTCTGCGACGGGTCGTACGCCGAGCGGATGCGCAACTCGCCCCTCGGCCCGGTGGAGGCCCGCGACCTCGGCATCAAGATCGCAGATGCGTTGGCCCACTCGCACGGTGCCGGGGTGCTGCACCGGGACGTGAAGCCCGCGAACATCCTCTACTCGCACTTCAACTCGGCGGTGCTTGCCGACTTCGGGCTGGCCGTGCTGGCCGAGGCGCGGGATGCCTCGGTCACCCTGGAGGTGCTCACCCCGGCGTACGCGCCACCGGAGATGTTCAGCCACAGCCCGCCGTCGCCGGCCGTCGACGTGTACGCGCTCTGCGCCACCCTCTACGCGGTGATGCACGGCCGACCGCCACGATGGCAGTCCGAGCGCAATCCCAGCCTGGTGACCGTGCTGGAGATGTTCAACCAGCCGATCCCCGGCCTGCCCGGCGTGCCGGACGAGCTGATCGACGTGCTGCGACTCGGCATGGTCAACGATCCGGGCGAGCGGCCCTCCGCCCTCGAACTGCACGACCTGCTCGCCACCCTGCCGTTCGGCGGCCCGGCCTCCCCGATCAGCGGCGTCCCGATCAGCGGCGTCCCGATCGGGGGTGGCTCGACCCGGTCCGGCCTGTACGGCACCGGTCAGCCCGCCCCCCGTCCCCCGGTCGAGGACTCCCGCCCCAGCGTTCCCGGTGGCCGTCGCTGGCGGCGGCGCTGGTTCCTCGGAGGCGCGGGCGTGCTGGCGCTCGCCGCCTCGGCCACCACCGGCGCCTGGATCGCCAGCAGTGCCGGGCCGCCCGACCCGTCCCCCTCGGTGACCCGGGTTGCGGCACCGGCGACCGGGCCGCTGCCCGGTTGCTCGGCGGGTGCCGGCGCGCCGACCGCGCTGCCCAGCGGCGCTCGGTGCCTGCCCGAGTTGGAGTGCTTCGGCCCGGTACGCATCCGCGGCGCCCGCGCCGAGGCGGCTCGGGTCCCCTGCGACGGCCGGCACACCTGGGAGACGTACGCCGAGGGCATCCTGCCGGTGCCGCTCGTTGGCGCGGGTTACGGCGAGGTGGTCGCCGCCGAGCAGGTACGGCAGGTGTGCAGCGCGACGACGTTCCGGCTGACCACCGAGATCACCGAGCCGGTCGGCTGGAACCTGGAGATCCTGCCACCCGTCGACGGCAACGTCGACCGGGTCTACCGGTGTCTGGCGGGACGGGGCGTCGACGCGCTCACCGCCCCCACGCTCACCGGTCGCTGAACCTGCCGCGCGTCCGTCCCCGGTCACGCACCGCACGCAACGCGTCCCGGCTGTCCAGCGCGTCGAGCGTATCCGCGTCGATCCCGTACGGCATCAGGTCCGGCGGCCCGGTGGGGCTCGGCTGGTCCGCCGGCTCCGGTTCGTCACGCTGGCGGGCGGCCGACACGGCGACCGCGGTGACCATGGCCAGCAGCACGCATAGCAGCGCGAGAACCACACCGACGAGGTCCTGCCGGCGCCAGACGACCAGCAGGATGAGCAGCGCGAGGGCTCCCGGCGCCGTGACCGCCGCCACCATCCGCGCATCGATCCTGGACAGTCGATTCACCCTTCCAGCATGTCGTGACCCGGGCCGCTGTCAACCGGAGAGGCGATCCGCCACGCCGATCGGCGTTGATCGAACGGACGAGCCGACGTGACCGAACGGCATGCACACGCAGTGGACTTCTCTCGCTACTCTCGGTGTTCCGCAGGCTTAACCGTCAGCGAGGTAGCCCATGAACGTACGCATTCCCCAGTCCCGGCTCCGCTCGGTCGCGACGACGCTGGCGGTCGCCCTGACCCTCACCCTGGCCGCCGCCGCCGGATGCGACAGCCGTAAGGAGCCGGACCTGCAGTCCGTGCAGGAGAAGATGCGCGAGTCGCACATCTACGGTCAGTCGAAGCTGCGCATCGGCGTCGCCACCAACGAGCCGCTGATGGGCGACCTCAGCAACGGCCAGCATGTCGGCTTCGACGTCGAGATCGGCCGGTACATCGCCGCCTCCCTCGGCTACGAGGGCGAGCAGCAGTTGGAGTTCGTGTCGGTGGCCACCGAGGACCGGATTCCGGCCCTGCAGGGCGGCACCGTCGACCTGGTGGTGTCCAGCTTCTCGATGACCGAGGAGCGTAAGAAGCTGGTCAGCTTCGCCGGGCCGTACTTCGTCACGACGCAGGAGGTACTGGTACCGGTCCGGCTGAAGGACGACATCCGCACCATCGAGGACCTGCGGAACCCGGCCTACAAGATCTGCACCAGCGGCGGCTCCACCACCGAGGCCGAGTTGGAGAAGCACCAGGTCAAGGCGTTCGTGGTGAAGGACGTCTGGGACTGCGTGGCCGGCATCCGCGCCGGCCGGTACGACGCGGTCAGCTCGGACGAGACGATCCTCGCGGGCTTCCTCGCCACGTACCCGAAGGAGTTCGAGATCGTCGACCTGCCCTTCGGCACGAGCGAGCTGTTGGGCATCGGTGTGCCGATCGGTGACCCGGCACTGCGTGACCTGGTCGCGTTCTTCCTCCAGAAGAGCTACCTACAGGGGCGCAACGGGCAGGCCAGCCCGTGGCAGACGGCGTACAACCGGACCCTGGGCCCGTGGTTGCGCGCCGAGAAGAGCCAGCCACAGCCGCTGGAGGTACCGAAGCTGGTCGACTTCGACGACAAGGCGCCCCGGCGGTGAGCGCGGTGCCGACCGCGACCGGTGACGCGAGCGCCGACGGCCCGGTCCCGACGCCTCGCGCGTCCGTGCCGGCGGACCACGTCGAGGTGAACCCCGACGTGGGGCCGCGCGCCGAACCCATCGGATCGGCCGCCGACGCCGACGCCGACGCCGACGCCGACGCCGACGCCGTGCCGGTGCGGTGGGACCCGACGGAGCGGCGCGCGCGGGCCAGTCAGTCGTTCTGGACTGCCGTCGTGGGCGTGCCGGCGATCTTCTCGGTGCTCCGGCTCGGCGTGGAGGCGGGCGGGGAGCTGCAGACCACGCTGTTGCTGGTCGCGAACGTCGGGACGGTCAACCTGCTCGCGGGGTTCCTGACCACCGCGGCCCGACTGCTCTCCACCGGGCTGGTCGCCGTCTTCGCGCTCGGCGCGGTGCTGGCCGTCAGCGTGGAGCGTCTGCCTCCGGGCACCCGACGCCGCCCACTCTTCGCCCGCTGGGCGGACCTCACCCCGGCCTGGTTCGTGCTGGCCAGCTTCCTGCTCGCCCTGCTCACCTGGCCGCTGCTCTACCTGCCGCTGCTGCTGCCGGCGTTTGTGGCCGCGTTCCAGCTCCGGCCGGAGCGGTTGCACGAATGGGTCGTACCCCGGCTGTTGGCGATCGCCGCCCTGTTCGCCGGGTACGGGTGGCTGATGCTGCCCACCCTGCGTGACGCCGGCGCGCAGCGTGAGCTGCTGGTGCTGGCGCTTCTGGTGGTCCCGCCGGTGCTGGCGCTGTTCATCGCCGGGCCGCTGCCCGGCGTGGTGATCCGTCCGCTGGCATCGGTGACCGAGGTGGCGGTGCTGGCCATGCTGGCCTGGGCCGCGCTGCCGGTGATCAGCACGCCGGTGTTGCCGCTCACGGTCACCACGGTGGGTGCCGAGAGCGGCCCGACCGAGGACGTACGGGGGCACGTGGTGACCACCGACGACGTCAACATGGTGATCTTGCAGGAACGGGGTGGGGTCCGGTACGTGCCGGTCGGCCTCGTGCGGGCGCAGGTGCTCTGCCCCAGCGAGGAGGAGCTGCCCCGGCACCGGCTGCGCATCCACGACTTCCACGTCGAGGACTCGCTGCTGGAGGGCCTGGGCCGCCGCGTACGCCCGGTGCACCGCATCGACGCCGCCTGCCGCGCCCCCGGCTGAGCGCTGGCGACACCACGGGTTACCTGATAACGGGCATCCATCATACGGTCTGGCCATGGAACGGGAACGGGCGGCGAAGTACCGGCGGATCAGCGACGACCGTGAGGGCTGTGAGCTGGGGATTGCTCGACAGGATGAGGATCTAGACGCGCTCGACGAACGGCTGAACCTGGTGTACGTAGCGAGCTGCTTCGATAATGACATCAGCGCAAGCAGTCGGTGGAATAAGCGTCGGCCCGACTACGAGCGGATGTTGGCCGACTGTTTACCAGTGAGGTGATCTCAGCGACTTTCAGGTAGGTATTTGTACTCGAAGTGAGTCAGGTGCAGCGCGGCGGCGACGATGT
>NZ_JBNCKT010000103.1:0-20001 GCF_049841675.1 Micromonospora sp. DT4 | reverse complement strand
AGCGCGAAGCCGCCCGACGCATCAACGCCGAACGACTTCTCACTGCGTAGCCGTCCAGTTACCCGACAGTCTCTAAACCACAACAAAAGGTTTAATCGCAAGCTCAGAGTGCGCCCGGCGGGTCGCGGCCGGCGCGCTCGCTCGCCCTGCGGTGGGCGCGGTCGCTTGCCCTGCGGCCGAGGCGTCAGGTCGTTGCCGGGTAGGCGTAAGTCTCGGTCGCCTTGACCGCTACCCAGACATGCTGGCCCGGGATCAGCCGTAGCTGGGCCGCCGCGGCCGGTGTGACGTCGGCGGCGACGCCAATCGGCCCGTCCACCTGCACCCGCACGTTGTCGCCATGTCGTTGGACGCCCGTCACCGTCCCCGCCCACGTGTTGCGGGGGCTGCCGTCGGGCCGTGACGGGTGCAGGGCCACCGCCGCCGGGCGGAAGGCGACGAACGCGTCGCCGTCGAGCCGGTCGGCCACGCTGAGGGTCAGCTCCGACGCGACACGTACCCCGTGGCCCTCGGCCCGCCCCCGGTAGAGGTTCAGTCCGACCAGGCGCGCCACGTAGTCGGTGCGCGGGCGGGCCGTGACGCTCGGGCCGTCGCCCTCCTGGACGACGCGCCCACCCTCGACGATTACCAGGCGGTCGGCCAGCGCCAACGCGTCCAGCGGATCGTGGGTGACCAGCACGGTGGCGCCCGGGTGCGCGGCCAGGTGACGGTGCAGCTCCGCGCGGGTCTCCAGCCGGGTACGGGCGTCCAGGGCGGCCAGCGGCTCGTCGAGCAGCAGCAGCGATGGTCCGACGGCGAGCGCGCGGGCCAGCGCCACACGCTGCGCCTGCCCGCCGGAGAGCTGGCGGGGCTTGCGGCGCGCCTGGTCGGCGAGGCCCACCCGGTCGAGCCAGTCCCGGGCCGTGGCCCGCGCCGCGCGCCGGTCGACTCCGTGCCGGCGTGGCCCGAAGGCCACGTTGTCCAGCGCGTTGAGGTGCGGAAAGAGCAGGTAGTCCTGGAAGACCACGCCGATCGGGCGGCGCTCGGTCGGCACCCAGCCGCGTGTCGCCGGCCGGTCCAGGTCGACGCCGCCGAGGGTGACGTGCCCGGCGGTGAGCGAGTGCAGCCCGGCCAGGGTGCGTAGCGCGGTGGTCTTGCCCGCCCCGTTCGGCCCGAGCAACGCGACGACCTCGCCGGGCTCGACCCGCAGCGGCACGTCGAGCTGGAAGCCGCCCCGGTCGACGACCAGCCGGGCCGCCAGCAACGGCGCGGTCACGGGCCGGTCGTTCGGCGGCGGCGCGGTCACGGGCCGGTCGTTCGGCGGCGGCGCGGTCACGGGCCGGCCATCCAGCGATCCCGCAGCGCGGCCAGGATGCCGACCGAGACGATCAGCAGCACCAGGCTGAGCACGATCGCGGACTCCAGGTCGGTCTCCAATGCCAGGTAGACGGCCAACGGCATCGTCTGCGTACGTCCGGGATAGTTGCCGGCGAAGGTGATGGTGGCACCGAACTCGCCGAGGGCCCGCGCCCAGCACAGCACCGCGCCGGCGGCGAGCCCGGGCGCCACCAGCGGCAACGTGACATGGGTGAAGGTGGTCCACCGGCTGGCGCCCAGCGTCGCGGCGGCCTCCTCGTAGCGATGGTCGGCGGCGCGTAGCGCGCCCTCCACGGCGATGACGAGGAACGGCATGGCGACGAACGCCTCGGCCAACACGACACCCGTGGTGGTGAACGGCAGGGTGATGCCGAACGTGGCGTCGAGCCAGCCGCCGAGCAGCCCGCGCCGGCCGAAGACCAACAGCAGCGCCACGCCACCGACCACCGGGGGCAGCACCAGCGGAACGGTGACCAGGGCGCGGACCAGCCGGCGGCCGGGAAACTCGACCCGGGCCAGCAGCCAGGCCAGGGGCACCCCGAGCAGCAGGCAGAGGAGCGTGGCCAGGGTCGCGGTCTGCACCGACAGGCGCAGCGCCGTCAGCGCCCCGGGCGCGGTGAGCCGTTGCGGCAGCGTCGTCCACGGCGCCCGGACCACCAGCCCGGCCAGTGGCAGGACGAGGAAGAGCAGGCCCAGCCCGGCCGGGATCACCAGCGCCGCCGGCACCCGCGCCTGCCGTCGGGGAGTGGTGTGATCGCGGACCAGGTTCACGGAGTCACCTGGAACCCCGCCTCGGCGAGGACCGCCTGTGCCGAGGCCGAGCGGACGTACGCGACGAAGGCTCGCGCGCCGGCCCGATTCGGCGCGTTCCTCAGCGCGACGATCGGATAGTCGTTGACCGCCCGCGTCGATTCGGGGAACTCGACGCCCGTCACGTCGGTGCTCGCGGCGCGGGCGTCCGTGCGGTAGATGAGGGCGGCGTCGACCTCGCCGAGCTTCACCTTCGCCAGCGCCCCCTTGACGTCCTGCTCCAGGGTGACCGGAGTCAACGCGATCCCGGCCGCGTTCAGGGCGGTACGCGCCGCCGCGCCGCAGGGCACCTGGTCGGCGCAGAGCGCCACCTTCACTCCCGGACGAGCCAGGTCGGCGAGACCGGTCACGCCCTTCGGGTTGCCGCTGGGCACCGCGATCACCAGTTGGTTGCGGGCGAAGACGAGTGGCGTGCCGTCGGCGTCGTCGGCCTCCGTCACGGTCGCCATGTTCTTCGGCGCGGCCGAGGCGAAGACGTCCGCCGGGGCGCCCTGGGTGATCTGGTTGGCCAGGGCCGAGCTGCCGGCCAGGTTGAGGGTGACGGTGACGCCCGGGTTGGCGGCCTCGAAGTCCCTGGCGATGCGGGTGAACGACTCGGTCAGCGAGGCGGCGGCGAACACGGTCACCGTGCCGGCGATGCGACCGTCCCGGGTGTCGCCCCCGGACGCCGCATCGCCGGTGCGGTCGCAGCCGGTCATCGCCAGCACGGTCACCGCGACGGCCAGCGCGGCGAATTTTCTCCGACGGCTCATCCGTTCGCCCTCGCTCCGGCCGGGGCGGTGGGCGCGGCGCGCTCCACCACCACCGTTGTCGACTTGATCACGGCGACGGCGACCGAACCGACCCGCAGGTCGAGGTCGTCGACGGCCTCCCGGCTCATCAGCGACACGACCCGGAACGGGCCGGCCTGAATGTCGACCTGTGCCATCACCGTGTCCTTGCGGACGTCGACGACGATGCCGCGCAGTCGGTTGCGGGCCGAGGAGAACCCGACGCCCGGGTCCGGGTCGGCGGCCTGGGCGCGGGCGAAACGCGCCAGCTCGGCGCCGTCGATGACCCGGTGATCGTGCTCGTCGCGCCGGGCGGCCAGCCGCCCGGCGTCTACCCAGCGGCGAATCGTGTCGGCGCTGACGCCGAGCAGGTCCGCGGCCTCGCCGATCCGGAATATGGTCACCGGCTCACCCTATCCAGCGCAGATGCGGCTGGGAACTGGCCCTGGGGTGGTTTCTGCGTACGCGAAGTGGTTCCTAGGACCGCATCTGCGGTGGGACGGACCGGCCCGGCTCCGCCCCACCGAGGCGGTGGTCAGCAGTTGCGTAGTTCGGGGGACTGGTTCAGCAGTTGGCCCCGGTCGACACGAAGCGGCGGTAGCCCTCCCCGCCGACGGTCGCCGGTCGGAACGCGGCGACGCGGTGGCAGTGCTGGAAGGCCAGCCGGACACCGAGGTGTCGCTCCAGGTCGGCGCGGATGGCGTCGCTCGCGAGTGCCTGCAGCAGTTGACCCCGATCGTCGTCGGTGGGGGGCGGAACGGTGTTGTCGGCCAGGTCGGCGTCGCCGGCCTCGAGGTCGGCCACCACCCGGCTGACGGTGGCCCAGGCGTACGGCAGGGACTCGCGGACGCAGGCGATGAACGCCTCGTCGTCGACGGGGCCGCGCTCGGCGGCGTCGAGCAGGGCTGGCGGGACGGGGAGCGGAATGGTCCTCCTCCAAATTCAGAAACGATTACCGTTTTCGATGACGGTGTCGAAGTGAGCACACCACCCCGTGCCGGTGCCGTCAACGGTGGCGCGGCGTGCCGCGCGGAGAAATGCCGGTCAGGTGCGCCGGGGGTGGCCCTTGAGGTGTCGGCCCAACTCCCGGGCGATCTCGCGGTTCGCGTCGCGCTCGGCGAGGGTCTGCCGCTTGTCGTACGTGCGCTTGCCCTTGGCCAGGGCCAGCTCGACCTTGGCCCACCCGTTGTCGAAGTACATCGACAGCGGCACCAGCGTCACGCCGCCCTCGCGGACCTTCTCCAGGATGCGGCCGATCTCGGAGCGGTGCAGCAGCAGCTTGCGGTTGCGGCGGGGCGCGTGGTTGGTCCACGTGCCGTAGCGGTATTCGGCGATGTGCAGCCCGTACAGCATGATTTCGCCGTCGCGCTCGTGCGCGAACGCGTCCACCAGCGACGCCCGCCCCTCGCGCAGCGACTTCACCTCGGTGCCGACCAACACGATGCCCGCCTCGTACGTGCGCAGCACGGTGTACTCGTGTCGCGCCTTCTTGTTCGACGCGATCAGTCGGCGCTCGGGCTGACGGGACGGGCTCACCCGGCGACGATATCCGGCCGCCGCCTCAACCCGTCGCCCGGCGCTCGGCACGCAGCCGCGCGGCCAGGTCGCGCACCGCCTGCGCTTCTTCGTGCTGCTGCGCGGCGCGGTGTCGCTGAGCCGTCAGGTCCGTGGGGACGACGTCGAGGTCAGCCGCACCGACCAGCGCGGCGTGTACGGCGGCGCCACCCAGGCGTACCTGGGTGACCAGGTCGAGCAGACGTACCGCAACAGCCTGCGCGCGGTGGTCGACGCCGAGTTCTTCGTGCTGCCGGCGGAGGACTTCGCGCACGCCCTGCGGTCCTGGTTCCCGATGCCGATGCACCTGTTGGAGGGGCTGTTCTTCGGCATGCGCGACAGCCAGACCATCGTGGGCGAGCTCACCGACTGGCTGGAGGAGCACGGTGTCGGTGGCGCGTGGGACCTGGCGCCCATCCTGGTCGGCGGGGGTCTGGACGCGGCGTGGCTCGGACAGGTGAAGGCGGCCGTCGGCCCGGCGGACCTGGAGGCCGCGCGGTGCGCTGGCTGTCGTACACGGTCGACACCGAACTGTTGATGCGCGAGATCGGCGACGCGGTGACCCGGATCTCGGGCCTGGTGTGCGCGGCCAAGCAGTACGTCCAGCTCGATCGCGCGCCGCACCGGGTGGTGGACGTGCACGACCTGCTCGACGCGACGCTCGTCATGTGCAAGGGCAAGATCCCCGCCGAGGTCAAGGGAGGTGCGTCCGCGTATCTTCGAGCCGTTCTTCACCGCCAAGCCCGTCGGGGCGGGCACCGGGCTGGGGCCGGACATCTCGTACCGGATCGTGGTCAACAAGCACTGCGGCGATATCCGGGTGGAGACCGAGCCCGGGTACACCACCTTCCGGGTCCTACTGCCGATCACCGAGGACGTGGCCGCGCTTTCCGGACACACCCGTACGACGCGCCGACTACCTACAGACATCGTGTGGTTGCGGGCAGTAGTCTCGGGCGGCGTCCGTGCTTCCCGCCCCCCGAGGAGCGTCCGTGGACTCGATGGCCCGCCCGCGTACCGCGCCCCACGACGACCAGCCGGTCGACCCCCTCGACGACAGCTCCGTGCTGCCGGAGCTGGAGGACGCCGTCTGGATGCACCACGCGAAGACGTTCGCGCACACCGGCTTCTGGGCGGTGGCCCGACGGCTGCCGAGGTTGGTGCGTGAGGCGGTGGCTCTGGCCTGGGCCACCAACCGCGCGGACACGGTCGCCTCCATCGGCCTGAACGTCGCGGCCGGGGTGATGACGACCTTCGGTCTGCTCGCCACGACCAGCGTGCTGCGGGAACTCTTCGCCGCTGGGCCGACCCCGGACCGGGTGCGCTCCGCCCTACCGGCGCTGATCGTGGCCGCGGCGGCGGTCTCGGCGCGCGGCGGCCTGACGATCGCCGCCGGTTGGGCCCAGGCCCGGCTCACCCCACAGATCAACTACCAGGTGGAGCTGCGGCTGTTCGAGGCCACCACGGCGGTGGACCTGGCCGCGTTCGACGACGCCGGGTTCGCCGAGGAGATGGACCGCGTCCGCGACCGGGGCATGGGCGAGGCGGCATGGATCGTCGACCACACCGTCAACCTGGTCACCGGTGTCGTCGGGATGCTCGCCACCGCCGTCGCGGTGACCGTCATCCAGCCGCTGCTGCTGCCGTGCCTGCTGCTCGCGGCGGTGCCCCAGGCGATCACGGCCGTGCGGATGGCCCGCCGGGAGTACCTGGCGATGCTGGCCCGGATCACCCGACGGCGGCGGATGTGGATGCTCGCCCACCTGATGGCCAACCGGCATACCGCCGCCGAGGTACGCGCCTACCAGATGCGCGACTTCCTGCTCGCCGAGTACCGGGACGTGATGGCCGTCGAGACCCGCGCCCAGCTGCGGCTGGTGCGCTCGCAGACCGGCACCCGCGTGGCCGGCGCCACGGTGGCGGGCCTGGCCACCTTCGGCGTGTACGCGGTGCTCGGCGGCCTGCTGCTCGCCGGCATGGTCGCGCTCGCCGCCGCGGCCACCGCCCTACTCGCCCTGCAGTCCGCCCGGACCAGCCTGGGCGTCGCGGTCGTCGCCACCAACTCGCTGTACGAGGACGCCCTCTACTACCAGGACTACCGGGATTTCCTGACCCGTGCGCAGGACCGGGTGCCCGTCGGCGGCAGCCGGACGGTCGACGGCGTCGACACGATCGACCTGCGCGAAGTGAGCCTGCGCTACCCCGACACCGACGCGCCTGCGGTGGACCGGGTCAGCCTGGCGATCCGGCGCGGCGAGGCGATCGCGCTGGTCGGCGAGAACGGCTCCGGCAAGACCACCCTCGCCAAGCTGATCGCCGGGCTCTACCAGCCGACCGGCGGAACGATCCGCTGGGACGGCGTCGACGCCGCCGAGTTGGATCCGCGTGCGATCGGCGCGCAGGTCGCGGTGATGACGCAGGAGTACTGGAAGTTCCCCTTCACGGCGGGTCAGAACATCCGCGTGGGCCGGCACGACCGTACGCCTGAGCGCCCCGGCCCCAGCGTGCAGGAGGCAGCCGACGCGGCTGCGGCCCACGACATGATCGTCGGTCTGCCGCACGGCTACGACACCCTGCTCGACCGGGAGTTCAAGAACGGTCACGAGCTGTCCGGCGGGCAGTGGCAACGGCTGGTCGCCGCGCGGGGCCTCTATCGCGACGCCGCCCTGCTGATCTGCGACGAGCCGTCGGCGGCCCTGGACGCCCGCGCCGAACACGCCCTGTTCCAGCACCTGCGCCGCCGGCCCGACCGCGCGGTCGTCCTGATCACCCACCGGTTGGCGAACGTCCGGCACGCCGACCGGATCTTCGTGATGGACCGGGGCCGCCTCGTCCAGCAGGGGGGCCACGACGAGCTGATGGCGGCCGGGGGCCTCTACCGCGAGTTGTTCGAGTTGCAGGCCAGCGGCTACCGCGCCGACACCAACGAAGCCCGGTCCCACTGACGCCACCCCGGCGCGAGCCCTCGCCCCGCCCGGCCTCCGCGATCTTGCACTTTCGGTTGTCCAATCCCGTGGAATGCCCGCTATGTCGCCACAGCAAGAGCAAGATCGCTGGGGCTGGGGCTGGGGCTGGGGCTGGGGCTGGGGCTGGGGCTGGGGCTGGGGCTGGGGGAAGCCGGGGCCTCGCCGGCGGCTTGAGGCGCATTCGCGGGCCGGGCCCGACGCGCCGTGTGGGCCGTGTGGGCCGTGGTCAGGCTTGGTGGGGCGGGGTGAGGAAGTCGGCCAGGACGCGGGTGTGGGTGGAGAACGCCAACTGGACCGGATCGGTGAGGACCAGCCACTCGGTCGCCTCCTCGGTGGGCGCCGACGGCGGCAGGTCCTCGGCGGCACGCTCGGGCAGCACTCCGAAGATCATCATGGTGCCGCCCTTCGGTGCGCCCCGCACGGCGAGGAGCCGGGCGTCGCCGGCGTTCGCGACCAGCCCGGTCTCCTCCCACAGCTCACGCACCAGCGCGTCGGACCACTCCTCGCCGTACTCGATGAAACCGCCGGGCAGCGCGAGTAGCCCGCGGGCCGGTTCGATGGCCCGGCGGACCACCACCACCCCCAGGCCCTCGGCCGTGCGGACCGGAAGCACCGCCACCGCGACGGGCAGGGGGTTACGCCAGACGGTCTCGCCGCAGACCGCGCAGACCCGCGGCCAGCCGGTCGCCGCCGGGTAGGCGGCGCCGCAGTAGGAGCAGTGCGAGTACGGCGTACCGGTCATGCCGCAGCACGTTACCCGTGTCCGGCCGGTCAGCCGTGGCCCGCTCAGTCCTCCGGCACTCCCGTGTAGAAGGCGGTGGTGCGCTCGGCGGCGGCCTTGGCCTCGTCGGCGTCGGTGCCGGCGGCGATGCTCGCCTCGCACGAGAGTTGGCTGCTCAGCTCCATGGCGCGTCGTCCCTCGGCGGAGGCGACCCACTCGGCGCTGTCCTCCGGTCGGACTCCGACGCCGTCGCCGGAGAGGTAGGTGGCGAGGCCAAGCAGGCCCAGGTCCCAGCCGACGCCGACGGCGCCCGGCCCGAACTGTGCCCATCGGTCCTGGTCGACGTGCGCGATGTGGTCCAGGTCGAGGCGGGCCCGGTCGTCGCCGACCGGCGTGACGCGCACCTCGATCCAGCTCACCTCGCCGCCCATCTCCCAGGTGGCAATGAAGCGGTGCGGGGGCTCGCAGGTCTCGATGGTGCCGCCGGCGTTGCCCTCGAGCTGGTACGTGCCGTGCAGCCGCAGGTCGCCGCTGATCGGCAGGAACCAGCGGGGGATGCGCTCGGCGTTGGTGCAGGCGTCCCACAGGTCCTCGGCCGTCGCCTGGTACGTCTGGCTGAGCGTGGTCACCCGGGCCTCGCCAGCGGCCAGGGTGCGGCTGCCGACCCGCCGTTGGACGGCGTTGATCTGCTCGGTCGCGTCAAACATCAGGTAATCCTCTCTTCGGGTGGGTCGGCGGGCCCGCGCAGGCGACGCTCGCGTCGGCCCCGGGCCAGCTCGGTGGCGAGCGCGGCCAGGGGCGGCGCCCAGAACCGGCGGAAGTGCTCCAACCAGCCGTCGACCTCGCGCAACGGGCGCGGGTCGACCGCGTACAGCCGGCGGGTGCCGTCCGGACGCACGGTGGCGAAGCCGTTGTCCCGCAATACCTTCAGGTGCTGGGACACGGCGGGCTGGGAGATGCCGAACTCGTCGCGGATGACCGCGCTGACCGCGCCGGCGGTCTGCTCGCCGTCGGCGAGCAACTCCAGGATGCGGCGCCGGACCGGATCGCCCAGCACGTCGAAGGCCTGCACGGCGACATTAATATCACCGGCGGCTTATTTAAGCCAAGCCGACAACCCCATCGTCATGCAGAGGTTGCCGGCCATCCGCCCCCGGATCTCGGCGTCGGTCAGATCCGGCGGCGTCCAGCAGCACCCTCGCGCGGCCCCGGGCGCCGCCGGTCGCGGCGCCCGGGGTTCTCGGCTCAGGCCGCCGGGGCGGCGGCGTCGGTGGAACGGGCGAGGTGCCGGTGGGCGCGGATCAGCTCCGTGTAGCGCAGACCACTCGCCTTCACCGTCCGCTGCTGGGTGGCGTAGTCGACGCGCACCAGCCCGAAGCGCTTGTCGTAGCCGTACGCCCACTCGAAGTTGTCCAGCAGCGACCACACGAAGTAACCGTCCAGCGGCACGCCCCGCGCCACCGCCGACGCGCACGCCGCCAGGTGCTGTTCCAGGTGGTCGGTGCGCTCCTTGTCCTCCACCGTGCCGTCGGCGGTGACCTCGTCGTGCCACGCCGAGCCGCTCTCGGTGACGATGATCCGGGCCGGCCGGTACTCCTCGTGCACGTCGAGGAGCAGCCGCTCCAGACCAGCCGGGTACATCTCCCAGCCCATCGCGGTCTCCACCGACCCGGGCACCGGCACCTGCTTCGCGTACGGCGCCGGGCCGGTCGGGTCGTCGACCACCAACTGCCGGAAGTAGTAGTTCACCCCGAGGAAGTCGGTGGGCGTGGCGATCACCGCCAGGTCGTCACCGCGTACCGGCGGTTCGACCCCGTACGTCTCGACCATGTCGGTGGGGTAGCCGCGCCCGTGGATCGGGTCGAGCCACCAGCGGTTGACGTGTCCGTCGGCCCGCCGTGCCGCCGCGACGTCCTCGGGCCGGTCGGTCGCCGGCTCGATCGGGCTGAGGTTCACGACCAGTCCCACCGAGGCGGGCTGGGCGGCGTTCGCCCGGATCGCCTGGGTGGCCAGCCCGTGCCCGAGCAGCACATGGTGCGAGGCGTGCACCGCGCGGGTCAGGTCCCGCTCGCCGGGGGCCATGTTGCCGTCCAGGTGCCCGATCCAGCACACGCAGAGCGGCTCGTTGACCGTGCACCAGTCGGCGACCCGGTCACCGAGGCGACCGGCGACGACCGCCGCGTACTCGGCGAACGCCTCGGCCGTGGCGCGCTCCGGCCAGCCACCGGCGTCCTGCAGGACCTGCGGCAGGTCCCAGTGGTAGAGCGTGACGAACGGCCGGATTCCGTCGGCGAGCAGCGTGTCGACGAGCCGGTCGTAGAAGTCCAGCCCGGCGGGGTTGACCCGGCCGACGCCCGCGGGCATCACCCGGGGCCAGGCCACCGAGAACCGGTACGCGTCCACACCGAGCTGGCGCAGCAGCGCCAGGTCCTCCGGCCACCGGTGATAGTGGTCGCAGGCCACCGCCCCGGTGTCGCCGTTGTCGACGTTACCGGGGGTCGCCGAGAAGGTGTCCCAGATGGACGGCGTCCGGCCGTCGACGTCGACGGCCCCCTCGATCTGGTACGCCGCCGTGGCGACGCCCCAGAGGAAGTCGGGTGGCAGCTTGGACAGGTCGGGCACGGGAAGGCTCTCCTCTGGGTTCGGGTGACTCACTTGACCGCGCCGGCGGTGAGGCCGGCGACGAAGTACCGCTGTAGGGCCAGGAACCCGGCCACGACCGGGATGCTGACCACCAGCGACGCGGCCATGATCTGGTTCCAGTAGACGTTGAACTGGGTCGAGTAGCCCTGGAGGCCGACCGCCAGGGTGCGGCTGCCCTCGTCGGTCATCACCGAGGCGAACAGCACTTCACCCCAGGCGGTCATGAACGCGTACACGGTCACCGCGACCACGCCGGGCACGGCGGCCGGCAGGATGACCTGGAACAGGGTGCGTAGCGCCCCGGCGCCGTCGACCTGCGCAGCCTCGTCCAGCCCGCGGGGGATCGAGTCGAAGTAGCCGACCAGCATCCAGATCGAGAACGGCAGCGAGAACGTCAGGTACGTGATCACCAGGCCGGTACGGCTCGCGTACAGCTCGATGCCGGTAGCGTTGCCCAGGTTGACGTAGATGAGGAACAGCGGCAGCAGGAACAGGATGCCGGGGAACATCTGCGTGGACAGCACCGTCACCGTGAAGACGCCCCGGCCGTGGAACCGGTACCGGCTGACCGCGAACGCGGCGAAGATGGCGATCGCGACCGAGCAGACCGCCGCGACGCTCGACACCACGAGACTGTTCACCAGGTAGCGCGCCAGCGGCACGGTGCTCCACATGTCGACGAACGGTTGCAGGGTGGGTCGCCTGGGCCACCAGGTGAAACCGTTCTGCACGTCCCGCAGCGGCTTCGCCGCGGACGTGACCATCACGTAGAGCGGGATGACGACGAAGAGGGTGAGCAGGGTCAGCACGATGCGTCGGCCCCAGCGCTCACCGGCGGTCTCACGCATGGTCGTCCCTCCGGCGGTTGGTGATCAGCAGGTACGCGGCCGAGACGACCAGCAGGAACAGCAGCAGCGCCACCGACATCGCCGAGCCCGACCCGAAGTCCCAGGTCTTGAAGGAGCTGCGGTAGATGTGGATGGAGATCAGGTCGGCCTGCTCGGGCGCGGAGCCGCCGAAGAGCACGAACGGGGTGTTGAAGTCGTTGAACGTCCACAGGAACAGCACCAGCAGCAGCACCAGGTTCACCGGCCGCAGCATGGGCAGGGTGACCGAGCGCAGCCGGCGCCAGAACCCGGCGCCGTCGATCGCGGCGGCCTCGTACAGTTCGCCCGGCACGTTCTGCAGGCCGGCCATCAGGCAGAGGAACGCGAACGGCCAGTTACGCCAGACCGACACCACCAGCAGCGACCAGAAACTGTTGTCACCGATCAACCAGAACGGCCGCTCGTTCAGCAGACCGAGCTGGTCGACGAGCACGTGGTTGACCAGGCCGGTGTCGCGTTGCAGCAGGAAGCTCCACGTGATCACGGCGGCGTAGACCGGCAGCGCGTACGGGGTGAGGAACAGCGCCCGCAGGATGGCCCGCCCGCGGAACGGTCGTTGCAGCACGACGGCCGCCGCGATGCCGAGCAGCCAGGCGAACCCGACCGAGAGCAGGCTGTAGACCAGCGTCACCCAGAACGAGTGCAGCAGCTCCTTGCCGGCGGCGGAGTTCAGGTCGAGCGTGGCGCGGTAGTTCTCCAGGCCGACGAAGGGCGCGGTGGACCAGTCGCGGATGTGGAACTGGGTCAGCTCCAGCAGGCTCATCCAGACCCCGACGACCATCGGGATCACGTGGATGGCGAGTTCCAGCACGATGGCCGGCGCGAGCAGCAGGTACGGCAGGAGGGAACGGCGGGGGCCGCGCGGCCGGCGGGCGGCCCCCCGGGCGGGTGACCCGGCCCGGGGTACCCGCCGGTCGGCGTCCGGCGCGGTGGTGCTGGTTGCCATCGGGGTCCTCTCGGAGGCGGTGGCCGTGGCCGGGCTCGTCGCCCGACCACGGCCACCAGCGCTGCGTGGGTCAGCGCATCTTCTGCTGCGCGTCGGTCAGCTTCGCCTTCACCGACTCCTCGGTGACCGGCTTGCCGCTCGCCGCCTCGGCGAACAACTCCTTCATCGCCGTGCCGACCAGGGTCTCGAAGGTGCTCTCGTCGGGCACCTGCGGCAGCGGGGCCGCGGTGGTGACCAGCGTCTCCTGGATGCTCTTCTGCTCCGGGGCGCTGAACGCCGGGTCGGCGGCGGCGGTCTTCACCGCCGGCAGCGAGCCGTACGTCTTGTTGAGGCTCGTCTGCTCCTCGTCGCTGGTCATGAACTTGACGAAGCTCAGCGCGCCGTCCTTGTTCTTGGTGTGCTTGAAGACGGCCATGTTGATGCCGGCCACCATGCTGTTGACCTTCTTGCCGCCGACCGGCGGGTTGGCCAGGAACGGCACCGGGGCCATCCCGTACGCGTCGGCGGACATGTTCTGCGTCTTCAGGTTCGAGCCGGCGGATTGCCAGAGCAGCATGGCGGCCTTGCCGTTGGCGAAGTCCGAGACCGACTGGTTCTGCGCGTACTCGGCGTTGCTCGGGTTGGTGATCTTGTCAGCGGCCATGAAGTCGATGTAGCGCTTGATGGCCGAGACGTTCTGCGGGGTGTCGAAGGTCGGCTTGCCGGCCGAGTCGAACCACTCGCCGCCGTACTGCTGGCTGAAGGTGAAGGCGTGGTGCGCGTTCTCCGACGGGTTGGCCCCCTCGATCGCCAGGCCCCACTTGCCGCCGGTGCTGAGCTTCTTGCCGTACTCGACGACCTGCTCCCACGTCGTCGGCGGGGCGGTGATGCCCGCGTCGGCGAACATCTTCTTGTTGTAGTACAGGCTGTACGCCATGCTGTAGAGCGGCACGGCGGCCGGCGGCTTGCCGGGGGCCCCGGCGGCGGCGAGCGCGGCGGGCACGATCCGGTCCTTGCCGCCGACGGCCTGCAGGGCGGCGTCGTCGAACTCGACCAGCGCGCCGGTGGCCTGCAGCGACGCCGACCAGGTGTTGCCGATGTTCACCACGTCCGGGCCCTTGCCCGAGGTGGCGGCGGCGAGCAGCCGGTTGAGCAGGTCCGACCAGGGGACCACCTCGACGTTGACCTTGATGCCGGTTTGCTTCTCGAACTTGTCCAGCTCGGGCTGGAGGGTGGTCTTGTCGGCCTCCAGGCTGGCGCCCTGGTTGCTGGCCCAGTAGGTGAGGGTCTTGGGCGACGAGGCGGAGTCGTCGCCGGAGCCGCCGCAGGCGGTCAGCGATGCGGCGGCCAGTACGGCGGCAGCGAATATCCCGAGGTGTCGTTTCGACACGGTCAGCCCTTCCGGTGCGTGGTGGGGGTCCGCCGGCAGTCGTCGTCGATAGGGGTGAGGCGACGCGGCCGGCTGCGGACGGGGTTTCTCCGGACGCGCCGTCGGAGGTCCTTCGGCGTTTCCCGGGAGTTACATCACGGCTTAATGAATGTCGTCATTAAAGTGGTTGGCTGGTGGGTCGTCAAGCACGGTGCGGTTACAGTCGCCACCTACGGCCGACGGGAACGAGGTGACGAGTGGAGCTGGCACGTGCCACCAACCGGAGCGTCCGGCTGCGCAACCGGTCCGCCCTGTTGACGAAGCTCTTCCTCGATGCCCCGCTGACCCGGCAGGACCTGGTGCGCAGCACCGGCCTGAGCCAGCCGGCCGTGAGCAACGTGATGGCCGACCTGATCGACGAGGGCATCGTCGTCGAGGCCGGGGCCGCCGAGTCCGACGGCGGCCGCCCCAGCATGCTGCTGCGGGTCGCCGCCCGCTACGCCTTCGTGATCGGCGTGGACGTCGGCGAGACCCGGGTCCGGGTCGAGTTGTTCGACTTCGCGATGACCCTGCTCGCCAGCGTCGAGTACCCGCTCGACCCGGCGCGTACCGAGCCGGACGTGGTGGCCGGGCACATCCTGGCCGGCATCGAGGTGGTCACCGGCCGGGCCGGGGTGGCCACCACCGACGTGCTCGGCGTCGGCATCGGCGTCTCCGGCGTGGTCGAGCAGGGCGACGAGGCCGTCGTGCACGCCCAGGCCCTCGGCTGGGACCGGGTGCCGCTGGAACGCCTCATCGGCGCGGGCACCGACCTGCCGCTGCACATCGACAACGGCGCGAAGACCCTCAGTCAGGCCGAGATGTGGTTCGGTGCCGGGCGCGGGGCCCGGCACGCCGTCTTCGCGCTGGTCGGCTCGGGAGTGGGCGCGGCCGTGGTGACCAACGGCGCCACCTACCGGGGCGCGTCCAGCAGCGCGGGGGAGTGGGGGCACACCACCCTGGTGTACGGCGGTCGGGCCTGCCGCTGCGGCGCGCGCGGCTGCCTGGAGGCGTACGTGGGGGCGGAGGCGATCATCGACCGCTACCGGGAGGCGCGCCGGGGTCGCGCCGTTCCCGGGGAGGACGAGGAGTCCCAGCTCGCCGCGCTGGTCGCCGCCGCCGACACCTCGGCCACCGCCCGACGGGTGCTGGACGACACCGCCGGTTACCTGGGTGCGGGGGTGGCCAACCTGATCAACCTGTTCAACCCGGAGCGGGTGGTGCTCGGCGGGTGGGCGGCGATGGCGCTGGGCGACCTGCTGCCGGCCGTCCGGGAGGCCGCCGGTCGGCAGGCGCTGCGCCAGCCGTACGAGCAGGCGTCGATCGAGCTGTGCCGCCTCGGCGTCGACGCGGTGGCCCTGGGAGCGGCCACCCTCCCGATAGCCCGCCTCCTCACCGCGGGCGGCGTCCCCCGCGCCTGACCTCCGCCCTCCTCTGCGGTGATCAAGAGGTTCGCGTCATCCCGTGCGCGACTTCTGACGCGAACCTCTTGATCACCGGGAGTGGTCGGAGTGGGTGGCCGGCGGTGGGGACGGCGGGGAAGGGTGGGAATTACCCAAAACCTGATCCTCGGGATAAATAACGAAGTTATAGATCGATGTCTTGACGCCATCGCAATCTCGCCGCAACACTCCTACGAGAGCGCTCTCCTCCCCGCGGCGTCGCATCGGCGGCACCACCTACGGCACCACGGGCGAACCCCGACCCCCACCCGCACGGCGTCCGTAACGCCCTATCGACAGGCGATGTCATGACATCTCGTGCTACATCCGTACGCCCGCGTCCCTGGCGGCGGACCGTTCGGCATCTCCTCACCGGAGTCGTGGTGGCCCTGGTGGCCGCCCTGACCCCGGCCGTGACCACCACCGGGGCGCAGGCCGCGCCCACCCTGCTCTCGCAGGGACGCCCGGCGACGGCCTCGTCCACCGAGAACGCCGGCACCCCCGCGTCGGCCGCCGTCGACGGCAACACCGGCACCCGCTGGGCCAGCGCCTTCAACGACCCGCAGTGGCTCCAGGTCGACCTGGGCCAGCGGGCCACGATCAGCCAGGTCAACCTGCTCTGGGAGGGGGCCTACGGCCGCGCCTTCCAGATCCAGACCTCCGACGACGCCGCCACCTGGACGACGATCTACTCGACCACCACCGGCGCGGGCGGCACGCAGAACCTCACCGTCACCGGCGCCGGCCAGTACGTGCGGATGTACGGCACCGCCCGGGTAACCGCCTACGGTTACTCGCTCTGGGAGTTCCAGGTCTACGGCGAGACCGGCGGTGACACGTCCACCTGCGGCAGCGCCAACGTGGCGCAGGGCAGCCCGGCGACCGCCTCGTCCACCGAGAACGCCGGCACCCCCGCGTCCGCCGCCGTCGACGGCAACACCGGCACCCGCTGGGCCAGCGCCGCCCAGGTCGACCCGCAATGGCTGCGCGTCGACCTGGGCAGCACCCGCACGATCTGCCGGGTGACCCTCACCTGGGAGGCCGCGTACGCCCGGGCCTTCCAGCTCCAGACCTCGGCCGACGGATCCACCTGGACCACCATCTACTCCACCACCACCGCCACCGGCGGCACGCAGAACCTCACCGTCACCGGCGGCGGACGCTACCTGCGCGTGTACGGCACCGCCCGGGGCACCGCCTACGGCTACTCGCTGTGGGAGTTGGCGGTGAACACCACCGGCGGCGGCACCACCGAGCCCCCGGTCGGCACCACCGACCCGTACAACCCCAACCTCGGGCCGAACACGTACGTCTTCGACCCGAGCACCCCGACGTCGACGATCCAGAGTCGACTGAACACCCTCTTCACCCAGCAGGAGACCAACCAGTTCGGCGCGCAGCGCTACGCCGTGCTGTTCAAGCCGGGCACCTACACCGCCGACGTCAACCTCGGCTTCTTCACCCAGGTCGCCGGCCTCGGTATGAGCCCCGACGACGTCAACCTCAACGGCCACGTCCGGGCCGAGGCGACCTGGTTCGGCGGCAACGCCACCCAGAACTTCTGGCGGTCCGCAGAGAACCTCTCGGTGACCCTGCCCTCCGGGGTGAGCGTGGAGCGCTGGGCGGTGTCGCAGGCCGCGCCGTACCGGCGGATGCACCTGCGCGGCGCGCAGAACCAGATCCAGCTCTGGAACGGCGGCGACGGCTGGTCCAGCGGCGGCCTGCTGGCCGACACCCGCATCGACGGCCTGGTCGTCTCCGGCTCGCAGCAGCAGTGGTACTCGCGCAACAGCGAGTTCGGCAACGGCTGGACCGGCTCCGTGTGGAACATGGTCTTCCAGGGCGTGAACGGCGCCCCGCCGCCGAGCTTCCCCAACCCGTCGCACACCGTCATCGCGCAGACCCCGCAGGTCCGCGAGAAGCCGTTCCTGTACGTGACGAGCAGCGGCGAGTACCGGGTCTTCGTGCCCGCCGTACGCACCAACTCCACCGGCACCAGCTGGTACAACAAGACGCCGGCCGGCTCGTCGATCTCGCTGTCGCAGTTCTTCGTCGTCCAGCCCGGCACCAGCGCGGCCACCATCAACGCCGCCCTCGCCCAGGGCAAGCACCTGCTCTTCACCCCGGGCGTACACCACGTCACCGAGCCGATCCAGGTCAACCGGGCCGACACGGTCGTCCTCGGCCTCGGCCTGGCCACCATCCAGGCGGACAATGGCAGCGTCGGTATGCGGGTCGCCGACGTGGATGGCGTCAAGGTCGCCGGCCTCATGTTCGAGGCCGGCACCACCACCTCGCCGGTGCTCATGGAGGTCGGACCGTCCGGCTCGTCGGCGAGCCACGCCGGCAACCCGACCTCGCTGCACGACGTCTTCTTCCGCATCGGCGGCCCGCACGTCGGCAAGGCCACCAACACGCTGACCGTCAACAGCGACAACGTGATCGGTGACCACATGTGGCTGTGGCGGGCCGACCACGCCGCCCAGGGCGTGCCCACCGGGTGGACGCTGAACACCGCCGACACCGGGCTCACCGTCAACGGCGACGACGTCACCATGTACGGCCTCTTCGTCGAGCACTACCAGAAGTACCAGACCATCTGGAACGGAAACGGTGGGCGGACGTACTTCTACCAGAACGAGCTGCCGTACGACGTGTCCAACCAGGCAGCGTGGATGAACGGGTCGACCCGGGGCTACGCCGCGTACAAGGTCGCCGACTCGGTGACCAGCCACGGGGCGTGGGGGCTGGGTAGCTACAGCTACTTCAACGTCAACCCCGCCGTGGTCGAGGAGCACTCCTTCGAGGTGCCGGTCAACCCGAACGTGCGCTTCACCAACATGGTCACCGTCTCGCTCGGTGGCGTCGGCACCATCAACCGGGTGATCAACAACGCCGGTGGCACCGCGAACGCGGCCAACCAGACGGTGTACCTGACCACCTACCCCTGACCGGGGCCCCGCGCCGACCCGGTCGACTCATCGGGCCGGGCCGGCGCGGGTCGCACCCAGGGCCGAGGCCGGCCCGGTCCCGCCGAAGACCGGGCCGGCCACGGTCGTTCCTCCGCGTACGCCGGCGCTCCGCGCACCCGAAAGCGTCGGGCATATGACTCTTCGCGCGCTCACGCCGATGATCGCGGTCCGGGTGGGCTGGCATCGACGGTCCTATACTGTGCCTACCGGTCGTGGAACCCGTGAGCGGAGGCGGGCGTGCCACTTTTTTTCCTCAGCTACGCCCAAGAGGACAACCGCAACGGTCAGATCCAGAGTTTCTTCGGCGATCTCAGCGAGGCGGTGGCCGGTCTGGCCGGCATCCGCTGGGACGAGGCGGGGTTCCTCGACGGGCAGATGCCGCTCGGCAGCACCTGGACTGACGCCGTGTCCGATGCGCTGTCCACCAGCGCCTGTCTGATCGCGCTCACCTCGCCCCGGTACGTCGTCAGCGACTACTGCGGTCGGGAGTTCCGGGTCTTCGCCGACCGCGTCGACGAGCACGAGCGGCTGTTCGACGTCCGTCCACCCGCGATCGTGCCGGTGCAGTGGATCCCGTGCGACCGGCTGCCCAAGGCGGTCGCCAGCTTCCAGTACCGCAACTTCCCGACCGGCACCGCGTACGCCCAGGACGGCCTGCTCACCCTCAAGCAGCGCAAACGGCACGAGGACGATTACGAGGACTTCGTCGACGCGCTCGCCAGGCACATCGTGCAGACCGCTCACAATCACCAGCTGTACCGTCCGACGCAGCGTCCGGTGCTGTCCAAGGTGACAAGTGCCTTCGACCTGCCGCCGAGGCCGCAGGCGCACCACGGGCCGGACGCCTCGAAGGCGGTGGAGCGGGCCACCAGCGCCCGGCACGTGCACATCGTCCTGGTCGCCGGCAGCTCCGCCGAGTTGGCCGGCAGCCGCCCCGGCGCCGAGGACCGCTACGGCGCGTTTTCGCGGGACTGGCGACCGTACCGGCCCGAACTGGAGACGCCCATCGGCAGCTGGGCCGGGGACATTGCCACCACCAAGAGCTACGGCTGGACGGTGGAGGACGCCGAGGACCTGGCGGCCGTGCGGGAGTGGGCGCGGACGCACAACCAGATCGTCGTACTGGTGGTCGACGTCTGGTCCGCCGACCTGCCGCGCTACCAGGTGAGCCTGATTCGCCACGACCATGATGGGGCCTCGCCGCGGGCGCCGGTCCTGGTGCCGTGGACGGCCGCCGACGAGGCGGCTGCCGGCGGCAATCGCAAGATGTGGGACACCCTCGCCCGGGTGCTCCCGTCCCACGTGCTGCACAGCACCCGCGACGTCTGGCGCACCGAGATCGCGACCTCCGCACGATTTCAGGAGGAGCTCGAGGAGGCGCTCGTCGTCGAGCAGGTCCGGATCTACCGCATGGGCACCGTCTACCAGGAGCCGCCTACGGACGGCCCCGGTACCCGCCCGATCCTCGAAGGTCCCTAGACGATCTATTCCAAGGGGGTCAGTGGTCGTATGCGGTCAGGGACCGTAGGACTGGCTGGTTGGTGTGCCAG
>NZ_JBNCKT010000102.1:0-20048 GCF_049841675.1 Micromonospora sp. DT4 | reverse complement strand
TCGGCGAAACCGTACTGATTTACTCCTCCACCGGTGGTCGGCCCAAAGCCCGCCGGATGCTCACCGAGACCAGCCCCATCCAGCAACACCTCATGGACATCTTCGACCTACATCGATGGAAACCGCGAAGTTAGGTCATACGCCAAACCGGCGTCGAAACAAGGTCTGACCAGCGAAGTCTCCAGCCAAGATCAACTTATCTAGGAAACTCGGGCTAGGAGCGGGCACCGACACTTCGAGGTCGGACACGACGGGGGCATGATCGGCGTCCAGCGGTTGCCGATCGGGGCGCGGGACTGTCCACTGAATGACATGGGTGTCATCAAGGTGGGCACGTCGTCCTGGGCGGACCAGTCGCTGCTGCGCTCCGGCTGGTATCCCCGCTCGGCCAACACGCCGGCGGGCCGGCTGGCCTTCTACGCCGGCCGCTTCCCGCTGGTCGAGGTGGACACCTCCTACTACGCCGTTCCGGTGCCGGAGACGACGCAGGGCTGGGTCGACGCGACGCCCGACGACTTCACCTTCGACGTCAAGGCGTTCAGCCTCTTCACCGGCCACCCCACGCCGGTCGCCGTGCTGCCTCGCGACCTGCGGCCGGCCGCCGGTCCCAGCCGGGTCCGCCGCCGCGACCTGCCCGAGCAGACGTACGACGAGTTGTGGGTCCGCTTCCGGGCGGCGCTGGACCCGATCGCGGCCGCCGGCAAGTTGGGCACGGTGCTCCTGCAGTTCCCGCCCTGGCTGGCGCGCGGTGCCGCCGCCGAGCGGCGCATCGTGGAGCTGGCCCGGCGGTGCCGGCCGTGGCGTGTGGCGGTGGAGCTGCGGCACGGGTCCTGGTTCGACGGCGCCGCCACGGCCGCGACCCTGGACCTGCTGCGCGCGCACGACCTCTCACTGGTCTGCGTGGACATGCCGCAGGGACACCCGTCCTCGGTGCCACCGATCCTGACGCGGACGGCGGAGCCGGCGATCGTCCGCTTCCACGGCCACAGCGACGCCTGGCGCGACGGAGACAAGCAGGACAAGTTCCGCTACGCGTACGCCGAGCAGGAGCTGCGCGACTGGGCGGAACGGCTGGCCGGCCTGGCCGCGGACGTCGACGACCTGCACGTGCTGTTCAACAACTGCTGCGCCGGGCAGGCCCAGCGCGACGCCACCCGGCTGGCGCAACTGCTCGCCGAGACCATGCTCGCCGACGCGCGGGTGCCGGTCGGGCCGCGTCGGCCGTCCGACGGTCAGACCGTCGCGGCGTCGACCGGCTGACGGGCCGCCCGCGTGCACCCCGTCCCGAGCGGGGCACACGGGCAGCGGTGGTGATCAGGAGCGCCGACCCCGACTGCGCAGCGTGTCCTGGGAGCGCTCGGTGACCTCCGCGTCGTCGGGGAAGCTCCGGCCGCTGGGTGCCGGGTCCGGCGGCGCGCCCGGCCCCGCCATCGTGGTGCGGGTGGGCTCGACCGAGCCGAAGCCGTGCCGGCCGGCCGGACCGCTCTGCCCGGCCGGGGCACCCGCGCGCCGTTCACCGCGCCGCCCCTCGGGCACCGCCGTCTCCTCGCTGCCCTCGTCCATCGGCGAGTCGTCGTCCGCACCCCAGGGCGCGTCGGCGTCGAAGCCGTCGCCGGTGCCCCACGGTTTGGTCGCCTCCGGTTCGAGCCGGTCACCGCCGCGTCCCTCGTGTGCCGTCATGGCCACCTCGCTCGGTTGGTCCGCCGCTGTCGACGGACGGGTTGCCCGTTGCCAGGCCCGGTCCTGCCCACCCGGGGCCGCGACGCGGGGGCCGGCCGAATCTCCGGCCCCTGCCCGTCAGGCGTGCCGCGTGCTGCGCGGGGCCGGCCGGTGCCCCGTCGTCGACGGAACGGACGGCGCGGCGGGTGTCGTGTGACGGTGTCGA
This sequence comes from Micromonospora sp. DT4, assembly GCF_049841675.1. Classification (NCBI taxonomy): domain Bacteria; kingdom Bacillati; phylum Actinomycetota; class Actinomycetes; order Micromonosporales; family Micromonosporaceae; genus Micromonospora; species Micromonospora sp. DT4. The sequence continues at coordinate 18,163 of NZ_JBNCKT010000102.1, read as the reverse complement.
CCGAACCAGGCGGTCCGGCGGGACACCGGCAGGCCCGACGCTCAGCGTCCGGCCATCGCCATCTGCCGCTTGCCGACGCCCATGCCTATGCCTATGCCTATCTTGGCCAGGCCCGTCGGCGCGTTGCGCATCCCGCCGCTGCGGCTCAGGATCCCCCGCAGCACCTGACCGGGCTTCTGCTGCTCACCCATGTACGCGGTGACCACGACCAGTGATCCGGTCAGTGCCGGGATCGCCCACTGGAGCAACTTCATCTGTCGCTGTGAGGAGGCGACGCTGGCCGGTGTCTGGTGGTTGGGCTCGGTGGGGCCGTTCACCGGCGGACCCCCCGCCTTCTCCAACCGCATGCCGACCAACCGGCTGTAGCCGGTGACGGCGAGCGCGCCGATCGTCAGGGCCGTCTTGATGGCGCTGACCCGGCCGACTCCGCGCTGGGCCGCCACCCGTGGGCTCTCCGTGACCAGTTCGCCGACCGCTCCGGCGAGGTGCGCGCCGATCGCGGCGGCGTTGACCGGCGTCCACTTCGACCATCCGGCCGAGGCGACCGGGAGCCGCTGGGTCGAGTCGTTGATTTTCGCCGCTGCGCCGTTGACGCCGAAGGCGCCCATGAGGGAGCCGCCGAACCAGGCCGCCAGACCCAGATCGTGCATGGAGCGCAGTGCGGTGTGTCGTTCGGACATGTGATCCCCTTCCGCCGTGTCGGGCGACGTGGCTTACCCGTCGCCCGGGCGGCTAACCCGTCGTCCGACGGTCGATCTCCGCCAGCGCGCCGCGAGGGGACATCCGGGCGTCGTGGTCGCAGATCGCCCCGGGAGGAGTCGTCGGCGCGGCGGTGGGTAGATCCCGTCGACGCTGACGGAGAGGGGAACGGCATGTCGCAGCCGGACGAGGTCCGCGAGAAGACCCCCAAGACCGACGCGGTGCTCATGCACCCGGACAACGATCCGCACCGCAACACCGCCGAGGTCGCACCGCGCAAGGACCACGCGCAGATCCAGGTGGAACGCGACGGGGACCTGACGCCGCTCGACCAGGAGGAGTGAGTAGGCGCCGAAGGGCGCGGACACGACGGAGGCCCCGCCGGTTGACGGGGCCTCCGGTGACGGAACCGGTCAGGAGACGGAGATCGTCCCGTTGCTGGCGCGGACACACGACACCGCGCGGGCGGCGGTGACGGCGGCGCCGGCGAGGCACTGGCCGAGCACCTGGTGCCCGGTGGCGTTCGGGTGCCACGACTCCTGGCAGGTCTGGAGGTAGCTGACGCAGGTGTTGGCGATCCGCTGAATGGCGATCTTGTCCTTGCCAGCGAGGCTCGTCACGAAGGTGCCCGTGGCGCCGTCCTGCAGCCGGATGGGGGTGGCCAGCGCGCCGGTCGGGCTGGACGTCGACTCGCACAGCCGCGCGCCGTCGAAGGCACGCTGCACGTTGAGGTAGACCAGGTCGTCGGCCGGGAACTCGGCGGCCAGGGTGTCCCGGGTGGACTTCACGATGCCACCGAGGCCCTGGGAGAAGCGGTGCCCCGGGGCGAGGCTGGCCCGGTGGATCGGGCAGCCGGCCGCGTACCGCTCGGCGCCGAGGTCGCGGAACTTGTCCCGGGTGTCGTCGCGCCCGTCCTCCTCGTGGAACGCCGCGTTCAGGTCCAGCGGCAGCGGGTTGGTGTAGTCCTGGAACACCACCCGGTGCTGCCCGTCCGCGTCCACCTGGTCGAGGGTGGTCAGGATCTGGCGTACGGCGGCGGTGGTCTCAGCGGTCGCGGCGCTGAGCTGCGCGGCGGTGGCCAGGTCCGCGTCGCTGCACGGCTTCTGCTCCACCGGCCCGTTCAGGTACGCCCAGAACTCCCACCAGCCGGTCCAGGCGTCGGCGATGAACCGGTTGGCGCACGTCTCCGCGACGCTGCCGAAGGTGAACGAGCTGTTGTTGGAACCCAGGCCGATCAGCACCAGGTCGATGTCCTGGGTCTGCGCGACGGCACGCAGCTGGTCGAGCTGCGCGGCGACCGTACGGCCTCTGGCCCGCGCCTGTGAGGCGTTGGCGATGTCGTGCGGCTGGCCGCCGGAGCAGGCCAGGTTGAACCGGTTCTGGATGCCGGGCAGGGTCGCCTGGTTCAGCGAGGCGTTCGCCGACCGGTGGCAGAAGAAGGCGTTGTTGTTCTCCGCCGTCCAGCCGGGGAAGCCCTGGGTGACCCCGTTGGCGTCGACTACCGGGGTGTACGCCCCGGCGCCCTCCCCGCTGATGAAGCTGTCGCCGAGCGCCACGGCGGCGGTGGGCAGCGCGGCGGTCGCGGGGGCGGGCAGCGCGACGGCGGTCGACAACGCGGCCGTGACGATCGTGAGTGCCGCGGCGAGCGCGGTACGGCGGAACCTGGGCATGGGGCCCCCATCCATCGAAAGATGAAAGATTCTCTGAGGGCGCGATCAGATCACCCCTGTGCAACGGGCGTCAATGGCCCGTAACAGAATCGTTCGACGAAAGACACGACGGCGCGGGCGCGGCGGTGTGCGCCCAGCACGGGGTCACGCGTCACTGTGGATGGCATCGATTGCCGACGCTCGCGCCGGCCTGTCGGCTAGCGCCGGGGTGACGCCTTCGCGCCGGTGTCGCCCTCGCCCGGCCGCGCCCGGCCGCGCCGAGCGCGTTCAGACCGACACCCCAGGTCAGGAGTACGCACAGCCACTGCGCCCACCGCAGCGCGCCCATCTCCCCGGAGAGCAGGTTGCGGACGCGGAACCGGCGAGAGCACGGCGGACCGGTGGAAGAGGTTCGGCCCGAGCACGGCACGCCTGCTGGTCGACTACGGCTCGGCGCCCACCCAGCCCGCCGCCCTCTTTTCCGCTACGGCTGGAACAGCCCGCCCACCGAGGAGGCGGAGGCCGGCACGAGCCTCGGCTGGACCGGCAAGACGGTGTCGGTGACCCTGCCCACGCCTGCCTACGGCACGAACACGCTGTACGTCGTCGCCGTGGACAGCGTCGGGAACGTCGGCTACAGCTCGCTTGTTATCCAGGTGCCGGCGCCGTAGGGCGGCCGACCACCAACCGCTCACGGCGCGGCTGACGCGTCGAAACCGGACAACACCACACGATGTCGAGGCTCGCATCCGCAACGGGGATGCGGGCCTCGACTGCGGGGTGCCGTCGTCGTGTCACATCTGCCGGTTAGGCTCGCTCCGGCGCGCGCCGGCCGACCGACAGTTCGGACGCGGCACCACACCGCCGAGACCGGGGAGTACGACCAGTTGACCGCAGAGCCTGACACCCTGTACGGGGCCGATGACCTCACCCACCTCGAGGGGCTGGACGCCGTCCGCAAGCGGCCCGGCATGTACATCGGTTCCACCGACAGCCGTGGCGTGGGTCACCTCGTCAACGAGATCCTCGACAACTCCACCGACGAGGGTGTCGCCGGTCACGCGAGCAACGTCGAGGTGATCCTGCACGCCGACGGCTCGGTGCAGGTCGACGACGACGGTCGGGGCATTCCCACGGACGTGCACGCCAAGTCCGGCATCTCCGGCGTCGAGCTGGTGCTGACCCGCCTGCACGCGGGCGGCAAGTTCGGCGGCTCCGGCTACAAGACCTCCGGCGGCCTGCACGGCGTCGGCGCCTCCGCCGTCAACGCGCTGTCCCGTCGTTTCGACGTCACCGTCCGCCGGGCCGGCAAGGTCCACTCGATGTCGTTCCGGCACGGCGTTCCGGGGATCTTCGACGGCGACGGGCCGGACGCGCCCTTCACCGCCGGCCCCGGCCTCCAGGTGATCGGCGCGATGAAGCGCGGCCAGCGCACCGGCACCTCGATCCGCTGGTGGCACGACGCCCGCTACTTCGAGACCGGCGCGGCGCTCGACGTCAACGCTGTCCGGATGAAGCTGCGCAACACCGCGTTCCTGGTCCCCGGCGTGACGTACCTGCTGCGCGACCTGACCGGCGAGGCCCCCGCCGAGGAGCGGTTCCACTACCCCAACGGGCTCAGCGACATGGTCGAGTTCCTCGCGCCGGCCGGTGACCGGCCGGTCTCCGGCACCCTGCTGGTCAACGGCGAGGGGACGTACCGGGAGAACGCCGCCGACGCCAACGGTGTCATGCAGTCCAACGTGCAGCGCCGCGCCGAGGTGGAGGTGGCGTTCCGCTGGGGGACGGGCTACGAGCGCACCGTGGAGTGTTTCACCAACACGATCCGAAACGCCCACGGTGGCACCCACCGCAAGGGCTTCGAACGGGCCCTGGTGCGCACCCTCGCCGACGCCGTCCGCAACACCCGCGGTCTGCTCAAGGCCAAGGAGGAGCCGCCCACCCTGGACGACGTCCTGGAGGGGATGACCGCAGTGGTGCACGTGCGGATTCCCGAGCCGCAGTTCACCTCCCAGACCAAGGACGAGCTGTCCACCACGGGCATCACCAAGGTCATCCAGAGCCTCGTCGACGCGCACGTCAAGGCCTGGATGGAGGACCGGCGCACCAAGGCCGAGGCCCGTGTCGTCCTGCAGAAGATCGTCGACGCGGCGCGGGTGCGGCTGACCCAGAAGCAGCAGAAGGACGCCGCCCGGCGCAAGACCGCCCTGGAGGGCGCGTCCATGCCGCCGAAGCTGGTCGACTGCCGCGCCACGGGCATCGACCGTAGCGAGCTGTTCATCGTGGAGGGTGACAGCGCGCTGGGTACGAGCCGGATGGCCCGCTCGTCGGAATACCAGGCGTTGCTGCCGATCCGCGGCAAGATCCTCAACGTGCAGAAGGCCAACCTCCAGCAGGTTCTGGACAATGCCGAGTGCGCGGCCATCGTCCAGGTGCTGGGGGCCGGTTCGGGGCGGACGTTCGACCTCGCCGCGCTGCGCTACGGCCGGGTGCTGATCATGGCCGACGCCGACGTGGACGGCGCGCACATCCGTACGCTGCTGATCACCCTCTTCGCCCGCTACATGCGGCCGTTGATCGAGGCCGGCCGGCTCTACGCCGCGATGCCGCCCCTGCACAAGATCACGACCAAGGGGCGCAACCCGCAGACCGTCTACACCTACACCCAGGCCGAGATGGAGGCGACGGTCCGCAAGCTGGAGAAGGCCGGCAAGCAGATCGTCACGCCCATCCCACGCTTCAAGGGCCTCGGTGAGATGGACGCCGACGAGCTGTGGGACACCACGATGAACCCGGCCACCCGGGCCGTCCGCCGGATCACCCTGGACGACGTGGACGCCGCCGAGCGCATCCTCGAACTGCTGATGGGCGAGAAGGTCGAGCCACGCCGCAACTGGCTGATCGACTCCGCCGACCGGGTCGACCGCGAGGCGATCGACGCATGAGTACCCGTCCCGCCCACGTGGAGAGCTGAGTCATGGCACGCCGTAAGGACAACAAGGTCGATCTCTCCTCGTTCGACCAGGCCGGTGCGCGGGTCTTCGACAATCCGCTGGTCACCGAGGTCTCCGACTCCTATCTGGAGTACGCCTTCTCGGTCATCCACTCCCGTGCCCTGCCGGACGCCCGCGATGGGCTCAAGCCCGTGCACCGGCGCATCCTCTGGTCGATGTACGAGCAGGGCTACCGCCCCGACCGAGGGCATGTGAAGTCCGCCCGAATTGTCGGGGACTGCTTCATTGCCGGAACGCTGGTCTCCACGCCTGATGGCCTGCGACCGATCGAGGAGATCGAGGTCGGAGACCTCGTGCTGGATGGTGAGGGCGCTTCGGTCCCGGTCACCGCCGTGTATCGAAACCCGACCTCCGACCTCGTGCGCGTCACCTGGAGTAATGGGCACACGATGCTCGTCACCCCAGGCCAACGCTTCCGGGTGGTCGCGGACGACCTCTCGGTGCAGTGGGCCGAGGCTCGGGATCTTGCGGGACGCCTTGCGCTGGCCTGCGGGAGCCGCCGTAGCGAGGTGTCGACGCAACCTGGCGACGTCTACGACTACGTGTGCGGGCTGCTGGTAGCCGAGGGCTTCCCGGCCGACCGGAACCGCGCAGCGGACGGTCGGGTTCGGATCCACATGTGTGACATCGAACCGCTCGATGTCGCTCACGGCTGGGCCATCGCCAGTGGGGTGAACGTCTCCCGCGGAAAGCGTGAGGCTACCAATCCCCGTCATCGTGATCAGCACATCCTGACGTTCAGCCGGCACGAAGGGCTGTTGGAGGCTACCGAGCCGCTCAGCCGTAACAAGCACGTACCGCGCGACATCGTCGGTAACCGGCCGGCTTGGGTACCGTTCCTTGCTGGCTTCTTCGACGGCGACGGCTACGTCCGCAAGCGGTTCCGAGAGGTGGTCTTCGTCAGCACCAGCAAACTACTGGTCCGGCAGATCAACGCCATTCTCGCCGACCTGGGGTTGCACGGGCACCACTGGACCAGCGGTCTTCGTTCTGCTGGAAACCCACTTCACGGGCTCTCCCTATCAGGGCGAGACGCCGCAGTCCTCGCTCGGATGCTGCTGCCGTGGGTGCGAATCGGCTACAAGCATGATGACCTGCAACGAGTTGCGAACATCGACTACCAGTACAGCGGCAAACAGGGCAATGACCGGTTGCCGTACGGCCCGGTGGTTGCGGAATTCACCGCAGCCCATCAGGGCGGTGGATGGTTCCGGGATCAGGCCGGGCAGGCGTTTCGTGCGTCGCTCTCGGCAAACGGTGGCCCGAAGGTGCGGTATGGCAAGGACCGGGATGGGGTTCCGGTCGCGGAGCGGTCGTTCCAGTTGGAGCGGGCAGTTCGGGACGGCTGGATCCAGAAACTCCACCGGCTTGGTTCACCGCTCGCCGCTCGGCTGGACGCGCTGGTTGGTCATTCGTTCCTGCGGGTCTCATCGGTCGAAGCAGTGCCGCCGGACGTTACATATGACATCCAGGTGGGCAATGACGACCATGCCTTCGTCGCCGATGGCTACGTCGTTCACAACTGCATGGGTAAATACCATCCGCACGGCGACACGGCGATCTACGACGCGATGGTCCGCCTCGCGCAGGACTTCTCGCTCAACGTGCCGCTCATCGACGGCCATGGAAATTTTGGTTCTCCAGACGACGGCCCGGCTGCCAGCCGCTACACGGAAGCGCGGATGTCCCGCGAGGCGATGCTGCTCGTCGGTGAGCTGGGCGAGGACACCGTCGACGTCGAGCCCAACTACGACGGGTCGTTGACCCAGCCGACCGTGCTGCCGGCGGCCTTTCCGAACCTGCTGGTCAACGGCGCGTCCGGGATCGCGGTCGGGATGGCCACCAACATGATCCCGCACAACCTCGCCGAGGTCGTCTCCGCGGCCCGCTGGCTGATCAACCACCCGGACGCCACCCTGGACAAGCTCATGGAGTTCGTCCCCGGCCCTGACCTGCCCACCGGCGGCGTGCTGCTCGGCCTCGACGAGGTGCGCCGCGCGTACGAGACGGGGCGCGGCGTGGTGCGCATGCGCGGCAAGGTGGAGATCGGCCCGCTCGAGGGCAGCCGCGGTCGCCAGGCGATCACCGTCGTCGAGCTGCCCTACGGCGTCGGCGCGGAGAAGGTCATCGCGGCGATCACCAACGAGGTCACCAAGACCAAGCGGCTGACCGGCATCGCGGACGTCAAGGACCTCACCGACCGGGAGAGCGGCATCCGCCTCGTGGTCGAGTGCAAGGTGGGGGTCAACCCGCAGGCGCTGCTCGCCGATCTGTACCGGTTGACCCCGTTGGAGCAGTCCTTCGGCGTCAACAACCTGGTGCTGGTCGACGGTCAGCCCCGTACCCTCGGGTTGAAGGCCCTGCTGGAGGTCTTCCTCGCCCACCGGTACGAGGTGGTCACCCGGCGCAGCGCGTACCGCCGCCGCAAGCGCGAGGAGCGACTGCACCTGGTCGACGGTCTGTTGATCGCGCTGCTCGACATCGACCGGGTGGTCCGGCTGATCCGTGGCAGCGACGACGCGCAGGCGGCCAAGGACGGGCTGATGAGCCAGTTCGGTCTCTCCGACATCCAGGCCACCTACATCTTGGACACGCCGCTGCGCCGCCTGACCAAGTACGACCGGATCGAGCTGGAGGCCGAGCAGGAGCGGCTGCGCGCCGAGATCGCCGAGTTGTCCACGATCCTCGACGACGAGCGGGTGCTCAAGAAGCTGGTCTCCGACGAGCTGGCGGCCGTGGTCAAGCAGTTCGCCACCGAACGGCGGACGACGCTCGTCGACGGTGACCTGAAGGAGGTGCTGGCGGCGTCCGCGCCGGCCGGCCCGCTGGAGGTCGCCGACGATCCGTGCCAGGTGATCCTGTCCGCGACCGGGCTGGTCGCCCGGACCGCGGCCGAGTCGGAGGAGAGCGCCGAGGGGCGTCGCCGCAACGGCCGGGTCAAGCACGACACGGTACGCGCGATCGTGCACTCCACCGCCCGTGGCCGGGTGCTGCTGGTCACCAGCGCGGGTCGCGCCTTCAAGATCGACGTACTGCCGCTGCCGGTGCTGCCCGAGCAGGCCGGCACGGTGTCGCTGCGCGGCGGGATGTCCGCCGCCGAGTTGGTGCCGCTGGAGGCGGGGGAGACCGTGGTCGGTCTGGTCCCGCTCGGCGGCGCTGCCGACACCTCACCCGGGCTGGCGCTGGGCACCCGGCACGGCGTGGTGAAGGTGTGCGCGCCGGAGTGGCCGGTGCGCTCCGACGAGTTCGAGGTGATCGGCCTGCGGGAGGGTGACGAGGTGGTCGGGGCGACCTGGCTGACCGACGGCACCGAGACGCTGACCTTCGTCACCTCGGAGGCGTCGTTGCTGCGCTTCGCGGCCGGGCTGGTCCGCCCGCAGGGCCTCAAGGGCGGCGGCATGGCCGGCATCAACCTGCCGGCTGGGGCGCGGGTGGTCTTCTTCGGCGCGGTACGCACCGACGACCCGGGTCACGGCGAGCCGATGGTGGTCACCTCCACCGGGGCGACGGTCAAGGTCACTCCGTTCCAGGAGTACCCGGCGAAGGGCCGGGCGACCGGCGGCGTGCGTGCCCACCGCTTCCTCAAGGGTGAGACGGATGTCGCGGTGGCCTGGGTGGGCCCTCGCCCGGTCGGCGCGACGGCCACCGGCGAGCCGGTGGAGCTGCCGGCGGCCGACCCGCGTCGCGACGGCAGCGGCTTCGCGGTGATGCTCGGCCCAACGGTGGTAGGCCACCTCATCGAACGCGACTGACCCCACCCCCGCCGCACCTCTGCGCCCCGTTCGCCTGGTCGACGGATCATAGGTGGGAGAACGCGCGTCGTCAGTCCGCGACGGCGGCCGGGCGTACGGCGTCGAGCACCGCGTCCACCACCCGGGCGCGGCCCCGGCCGTCCACGGCGGCCCAGGCCCGGGCCGCCAGCGCCGCGCGGCGTTGCGGCGAGCTGAGGAGCCCGTTGAGCGTTCGCGCCGCCGTCGCCCGGGCGGCCCGCCCCGGCATCCCGGCCGCGGCCAGTTCCGGCAGTTCGCCGAGGCCGGCGGCCAGGCCGTGCCGGACCACCCGGGTGTACGACTCCCGTTGGTTGTCGACCACACAGACCAGCGCCGCGGGCACACCGAGGCAGCACAGTTCCCAGGTGGAGGTGCCGGCGGCGCTGACGACCAGGTCCGCCTCGGTGATCAGTGTGGGCAGCGAGCCGGTGGGCGGGACGGGACGCACGATCTGTCCACGCCCAGGGGTGATCGTCTCCAGCTCGGCCTCGATCTCGGGTCGCCCGACGACGACCGTGAGGTCCATCGGGTGGCCGGTGGCGAGCAGCACCCGGGTCAGCACCGGCGCCGCGCCGACGGCGTCGGTGCCACCGAAGAACGCCAGCACCCGGGGCCTGCCGACCGTCGTGGCGGGCCGGGGCGTCGCGGGGCGGGCGGTCACGACCGAGTCGCGCAGCAGGGCGTACCCGCTGCCGGCGAGCAGCCGCCCGGGCAGCGCCGGATGCCGTGCCTCGAAGTTCTGGTCGAGGTACAGGTCGGCGTCCTGCCCACGACTGTCGCCGTCGATGATGGCGAGGGTGAGCACGCCGGCCGCGCGCAGGGCGCCGGCTCCGGCCGGGTCCAACTCGTACGAGTCGAGGACCACCACGTCGAGGTCGTGTCGTCGGGCCGCCTCGACCAGCTCGCCCGGTGACTCCGGGCCGGGGTGCAGCTCGATGCCGCGCGCGGCCAGTTCGGCGCTGGCCCAGCCGACCCGCTCGACCGTGCCGAACACCGCCACGTGCGCGCCCCGGCCGAGAAACTCCTCGGCGAGCGCCAGGCAGCGGACGAGGTGCCCGACGCCGCGCCGAGGCCCGGCGTCGCAGCGCAGCCCGACCCGTAGCGTGCTCAGGACTCCTCCAGCCGCTTCTGGCGTACGTCGGCGTTGAGCGCGCGCAGTCGGGGTTGCCCGTCGAGCCAGTCGGCGAGCTTGGCCAGCGGCACGCTCATGTCGCCGAAGTGGTCGGCGACGGCGCTGACCAGCGCCCAGTCCTGCTCGGTGTCGAGGGTCAGCCGCAGCGCCGAACGGTCCGGCGTGAGGGTCACCCCAAGTACCCGGAACAGCTCCGGATGGGTGTACGCGTACGAGGTCACGTGCACCCGGTGGTGACCGGTGGCGAGCCGGTCCAGGGTCCGCAGGGTCTCCGCGCGGATGATCTCCACGTCCAGCCCCCGGGGCAGGGTGCGGGCGATCGACGTGCTCGCGTAGTCCAGGCCGGGCACGGCCCGGTACACCGAGGCGACCAGCGTGATGATCTCCGGGTCGAGCAGCGGGCAGTCGGCGGTGAACCGCATGACCGCGTCGCCCGGGTGCGCGGCGAGCGCGCCCACGAACCGGCCCAGCACGTCGTCGACGGGCCCCCGGTGGCACGGCACGCCGAGCCGTCGGCACTCGTCGACCACCGCGTCGTCGACCGCGTCGGTGCTCGTCGCGACCACCAGGTCGGCCAGGACGCCGCTGTCGCGGGCGGCGCGGACGACACGGCCGAGCACCGACCGCCCGGCGAGCGGGCGCAGCACCTTGCCGGGTAGCCGCGACGAGCCCATCCGGGCCTGCACGATCCCGACGATCCGTGGCCCGACGGCCGCTCCCGTACCGACCGTCGGGTCGGGCCGGGTCACCGTCGCGGGCGCGTTGTCGTCGTCGCTCACTGCTGCTCCTCCTGCTTCGCGACGAGTTGCTTCGGGGCGAGCACGGCCCGGGCTCGCCGCTTCGCGGCACGCGCACCCCGCTTGGCCAGCCGGGCGGGAGTGATGGCGAGCCGCCCGACGCGGTAGCTGATGGACCCGCTGAGCAGGCTGATCTTCGCCTCGGCCCGGCGTAGCGCCCGCTCCCGGGAGGTGAGCAGCTCGTCGGTCCACCGGGTGAGGGCCGCGAGCCGACTGATCTCCTCGCGTTGGCGCAGCCACGCCTCCCGAAGCTGCTGGTAGCTGTGCGCGCCGACCGGCGGGTCGGTCGGTTCGACCGCCTGCAGTTCGGTGGCGAGAGCCGTGCGCTGCTCGGCGTCCAGGCCGTGCAGCGTGGCCGTGATCGCCGCCTCGGCCTGTACCGCCTCGGCCACGGTCGCCCGATCCAGGTCGTGGCCGGCGAGCCCGCCGAGGACGACGGTGAGGCCGGCGACGTCGAGGGTGGACGACCACGGGTGGGCGTACCCGCCGGTGAGCAGGCCCGCCGCGAAGCGCCACAGCCCGCGGGCCAGCACCACGTCGCCGGGGAGTCGGTCGGCGGCCCGCCAGCTCGGGTCGAGCACCGCGAAGCGCTCCCCGTCGACCACGATGTTGTCGGCGCTGGCCACCGCGGCAGCGCCGGCGAGTCGTCCGTCGGCGTCGGCCTGGTCGGCGAGCCAGCCCGCGTACCCGTGCAACAGCGTGCGCACCGTGGCCAGGTCGCGGCGTAGCGCGGCGTCGAGCAGCAGGGTATGCAGCAGTCGCCCGGACGGCACCGGCCCGGTCAGCGCGTCCGGGTCCCGGTACGCGGCCTCGCGGCTGGCGAACGGCGCGCTCCGCGCGGTCGTGTCGGCGGTGGCGACATGGCCCCACCGCCAGCCGGACGGGCCGTCGCACACCTCCAGCACGCCGATCCCGGGCTGCCCGGACGACCCCGTCTGCACCAGCGCCACCGGCAGATCCCCGTCGGCGGGGGAGTCGGTGGGCCCGCCGGGCCGGTGGGCCAGCATCAGCCAGGCCGGTGCCAGGTCGGCGGCGCGCCCGGCGTGCAGGGCGTCCACGGCCAGCCGGGCCGGGTCCTGGAGCACCGTCGTGGGGGCGAAGGCGCCGGCGCAGGCGCCGTGCAGCACCGCATCGAACAGCCCTCGGTGCGCGCCGCGGTCGAGCTGGTCGGCGTCGAGCAGGGCCGTCGCCGTCGCGCCCTCGGGGTACGCGGCCCAGCAGGTGCCCGGTCGCAGCCCGGCGTCGGTGAGTCGCTGGCGTAGCTGGTCCCGGTTGGCGGGGTGGGCCTGGTCGAGCACACCGCCGATCAGCCAGGCCGAGTCGTCGCGGGCGGCGTACCAGGGGGTGGTGGCGACCAGCCGGTGCAGCCCGAGCGGGTTGTCCAGGCGCAGCAGCAGCGTGCCGCCGGGGCGTACCGCCGCGACCAGCCGGGTCAGCACGCCATCCCAGCCGAGCCGGGTGCCCTCCACCGACTCGACCGGGTCCAGACCGGCGGCGGCGATCACCACGTCGTACGTCTCCTCGCCGGGCAGGCCGGCGGGGCCGCCGACGATCACGCGGGCGGCCCGCTGGGCCAGCGCCACCGCGTCCGGGTGACTGCGCAGCAGGCAGGTCACCTCGGCGTGGGCGAGCCGGTCGAGCAGCGCCGGGTCGTGCGGGCCGGCCAGCAGAACGCGGGCCCCGGGCGGCACGATGCGGGCGGCCAGCGCCGCGAGCGGTCCTCCGTCGGCCAGCCGCTCCCTGGGCAGGTCGGACCAGGCCAGCATCTCGCCGCCCGGCAGGGTGATCCGGCCGGCGGGTGCCGTCTCAGTCGTCACTGTCGTCTTCTTCTTCTTCCGGAAGGTTCGCCCAACCGAGCAGCTCACGCAGCTCGGCCGGGGTGCAGCGGTGGTCGACGCCCAGCTCCGCGCGGGCGATCGAGACCGCCGTGGGCAGGTCGACCGAGGTGCCGTGCAGCTCCGGCCACTGCCGCCGGATGCGGGCGGTGCCGCCGAAGGTCGGGTCCTCGTTGGACAGGATCATCGGGTCGCCGTAGACCGCCGGTTCGCAGCCGGCCGCGATGCCGTAGAAGATCGCGCTGGTCAGCCGGTTGGATGCTACCCGCCGGTGCCGGCGCAGCTCGGTCAACTGCTTGTCGAGGAACTCCGGGTCGGTGTCCTTCCACCAGTGTCCCCGGTAGCCGTGGCAGATCACCCGGAACCCGGCGCGCTCGTAGAGCCGCCGGACGTGGCGCATGCCGTACTCGTGCCAGTAGAGACAGACCGTGACCGGGCCGGGCTCGGTGTCGCGGATGCGGGCGATCAACTCCCGGTGGTCGCCCTTGACGTGCTGACCCTCCCAGCCGTGGAACGGGTACCAGATGGTGCCCTCCCGCTCCTGCTCGGGCGGGTCCTGGAGCCGCATGGCCAGCAGGTAGATGAACGGGGCCCCGATGACGACGACGTTGCGGCGCCCCACCGACCAGGCCCGCCGGCGGGTCTGCTCGGACCAGAGCAGGCTCGGCGTGCGGTCGGCGTACGGGTGGCCCGGCGCCAGGCCGTCGCCGATGTTCCAGCCGTGCTGCACGTACCCGTTGATCCGCGGCGGATGCCGGTCGCCGAGACCGGCGTAACGGGCCAGCACGTGGGCGTGGCCGTAGAAGTGGTTCGCGTGGTGCATCAGCTTCCCATCAGGCGGCGGAACGCACCGCGCTGCCCCGCAGGATCGCGGTCAGCGCGTCGATGACGCGGTCCTGGTCGGCGTCGCTGAGTCCCGGGTACAGCGGCAGCGACAGCTGCTGGGCGTAGAACGACTCGGCCACCGGGCACGACCCGCGCCGGTAACCCAGGTCCGCGAAGGCGGGGTGCCAGTGCACGGGGATGTAGTTGACCTGCACGCCGATCCCGGCGGCGCGCATCCGGTCGTACACCTCGCGGCGACGGCCGTCGAGCACCCGGATCGGATAGAGGTGCCACGCCGGGTCGGCCCACGACCTGCGGACCGGCAGCCGTACACCGTCCAGGTCGGCCAGTGCCTCGTCGTAGCGGGCGACCAGCGCGGCCCGGCGGGCCGTGAACGCGGCGAGCCGGCGCAGTTGACTGCGGCCCAGGGCGCACAGCACGTCCGGCAGGCGATAGTTCAGGCCGAACTCGTGCACCTCCTGGTGCCAGCCGCCCTCGTCCGGGTAGCGCAAGGCGTCGCGGTCGCGGACCACGCCGACGCCGCGGAACCGGCGCGCCCGCTTCAGGATGTCCTCCTCGAGCGCGGCGACCGCGCCCCCCTCGGCGGTCGTCAGGTTCTTGGTGGGGAAGAACGAGAACGTGGTCAGGTCGGCGAGCGAGCCCACCGGCCGACCGCGGTACGTCCCGCCGATCGAGTGCGCCGCGTCCGCGAGCAGCAGCGCGTCGCTGCCCGCCAGCGACGCGCGCAGCGCGTCGTAGTCGGCCGGGTGGCCGGCGTAGTCGACCGCGGCAACCACCTTGGTACGCGAGGTGACCGCCGCCGCCGCCGCGGCCGGGTCGAGGCAGAACGTCTCGTCCTCGACGTCGGCGAACACGATCCTGGCGCCGAGCGCGACACCGCTGCTGGCGGTCGCCACGAACGTCATCGGCGGGACCACCACCTCGTCGCCCGGTCCCACCCCGGCGGCCGCGTACGCGACGTGCAGCGCCGCCGTGCCGTTGGAGACTGCGGCGACGCCCACCCCACCGGTCCAACGGGCGAGGTCGGCCTCGAACGCGTCGACCTGCGGTCCGGTGGTGAGCCAGTCGCCGCGCAGCACGTCGGCGACGGCCGCGACGTCGTCCTCGGAGATCGACTGCCGGCCGTACGGGAGCATCCCTGTCATGCGGTCAGGCCGAGCATCTCGCGCAACTGCTCGACAGTGAGCCACTTGTCGTTGGTGTCCGACTGGTAGGCGAAGCCGTCCGGCACGGGCTCGCAGTCGACCGGCGGCTGGTAGCCCCAACCCGCGATGGTCGGCTGGACGATGTAGCGGTCCTTGGCGCGCAGCGTCCGCCGGCTGTCGTCCGGGGCGATCATCTCCTCGTGCAGCTTCTCGCCGGGCCGGATACCGATCTCGTGGGTGGTGGCGTCCGGGGCGACGGCCTCGACCAGGTCGAGGATGCGCATGCTGGGAATCCGCGGCACGAACAGCTCGCCGCCCTTCATCTGGTCGAACGAGTCCATGACGAACTGCACGGCCTGCTCGAGGGTGATCCAGAACCGGGTCATCCGCTTGTCGGTGATCGGCAGGCTCTTGCCCTCGGCGGCCAGCCGGTGGAACAGCGGGACGACCGAACCACGGCTGCCGACCACGTTGCCGTAGCGGACGACCGAGAACCGGGTCGGGTGGTGCGCGGCGTAGTGGTTGGCCGAGACGAACAGCTTGTCGCCGACCAGCTTGGTGGCGCCGTACAGGTTGATCGGGCTGGACGCCTTGTCCGTGGAGAGCGCGATGACCTTCTTGACGCCGGCCTCGATCGCGGCGTCGACGACGTGCTGCGAGCCGGTGATGTTGGTGGCGATGAACTCGGAGGGGTTGTACTCCGCCGTGTCCACCTGCTTGAGGGCGGCGGCGTGCACCACGTGGTCCACGCCGTGCATTGCCCGGGTGAGGCGGTGCCGGTCCCGGATGTCGCCGATGAACCAGCGCAGGCGCGGGTCGTCGCCGAGCTGCTGGCGCAGCTCGTACTGCTTGAGCTCGTCGCGGGAGAAGACCACCACCCGGGCGGGGTCGGCCTCGGTGAGGATGTGCCGGAGGAAGGTCCTGCCGAAGGAACCCGTTCCCCCGGTGATCAGAATGGACGATCCATTCAACTCACTCAATTTGGCGCTCCCGTGATCGTGGATGAACCGGCGGCCCTCGGCCGGCCGACCGGGGTGAGACGCTAACCGCGGCGGGTTAACGCACCGGCGCTCGCGGGTGAACCGCTTTCCCTGCTGTCGTGAATGGCGGGCACCGCGTAGGCGAACACTTCCGACCGTCCGGGAAGCGGGCTGACCAGGGGAGATTCGGCCGCTACAGTGGCCGCGCGAGCGACCCGGCAGCCCCTGCGCGTCGGCGGTGCCGCGTTCACCCGACATCCGCACCGCCTCGGTGCGAGCGGGTCATCCCCGAGCGTCACCGGCCGCGCCGGCGTGCCCAGCGGCCGGCCGGCCGGCAGTTCAGGAGGCGTTGATGGCAACCGGCAGCGACGTGATGGAACGGCCGGCGGTACCGGCCGGGACGCCGCCCGCGACCCCCGCACGCCGGTGGCTGGTGCCGCTGCTGCTGTTCGTCGGTTGGGTGCTGAGTGTCACCTGGCGCATGTGGTTGTCGCGGCACATCGCGCTGCCCATCGCCCACACCGACGAGGACAGCTATCTGAACACCGCCCGCGCCCTCGCCGGCGGTCCGGGCGGGTTCAGCAGCGAGAACGACCTGCTGCGTCGCGTCGGCTACCCCATGTTGATCTCGCCCGCGTTCCTCGGCCACCACGACTTCGCCGACAGCTACCGGCTGGTCCAGCTCATCAACGCGATGGTCAACTCCGCGCTGCTGCCGCTGGCGTACCTCCTCGGCCGGCGGGTGCTCCGACTGCCCCGCGCGTCGGCGCTGCTCGCGGCGGCCGTGGCGGCCACGCTGCCGGCCACCGCCTTCTACGCCGGTGTGGCGATGATCGACACGGTGATGGCGCCGCTCGTGGTCGCCTGGCTGCTCGCCGTGCACCGCTGGATCGAGCGCCCCGGGCCGCTCGCGGCGGCCACCGTCGGCCTGCTGGTGGGGGCGTTCCACCTGTTGCACTCGCGCGGCCTGGTGATCGTGGCCGTACACGCCGGCCTGGTCCTGCTGCTGTTCGTCCGCCGCCGGATCACCGCCGTCGCGGTGCTCGCGGCGCTGCTGCCGGTGCTGGCCCTGGCGCTGGTCAACGAGGCCGGCATCCGCTTCCTCGGGGACAAGGTCTACCTGCTGGGCAGCACCCCCGGCGGCGGCACCGTCGCCGCGGTCGCCTCCGGGCAGGGGGTGGTACGCGTCGCGGCGGCCGTCACCACCCAGCTCTGGTACCTCGTGGTGATCACGTTCGGACTGGCCGGGGTCGCCTGGGCCGCCGCCGTCAAGGAGCTGTGGCGTCCGCGCCAGGGTGACGCCACCCGTTGGACGATGGGTGTCGCACTGGTCGTGAGCGTCGGAGTGGCCAGCGGCGCGTCGGTGATCCTGGCCGGCATCACCGGCAAGCCGTTGGACGCGATCTACGGCCGCTACGTGCAGATGCTGGCACCGTTCTGGCTGCTGGTCGGGCTCGGGGTGCTGCTCACCGAGGAGCGTCGGGTGGTGCTGCGCCGGGCGGCGGTCGCGGTGGGCCTGCTGGTCGCCGGCGGCGCGCTGGTCGCCGTCCGGCTCGCGTACGTGGCCAGCCGGGGGCACTCGCTGCGCTACGGCGGCTTCGGCGCGCCGGACCTGATGGCGTTGACCAACGGCTGGCGGGAGATGCGTCCGGTGCTCGGGTCGCTGCTCGGCATCGGCGCGTGCGTGGTGCTGGTGGCCGCGGTCCGGGTACCCCGGCTGCGGCTGCCGCTGCTGGGCGCCCTGGTCGTGGTCAACCTTCTCACCATGCAGGTGATCGACCAGCGGCTGGTGCGACCGATGGCGGCGAGCACCGCGCCGACCCCCCGGGTCGCCGACGTCGGCGTACGCCCCGGCGAGCGCGTCTGGGCCTCCACGGGCGTGCACTACATCCTGCGGTTCAACCTGAGCCACCAGGTGACCTGGACCGACGTGCGATGGTTCCGCGAGCAGCCACCCGCCGCCGCGCAGGTGGTGTTCGCCCGCTGGGCCCCCGGCCAGCCGGACGACTGGGACGGCGCGAAGTACGGCTTCGTCCGGCTCGGCGGCAACGAGCGGCAGCACTGGGCGGCCTGGCGACGCGGCTGATCCGACGCCGTTTCGCCCGGTGGACGCCGCGTTTGCATGAACGGCGGATGTCCACCGGGCGCACGCGCGGTTAAAACTATTCTTCCGGTACGGAAAATGGCGGCGGCAATCAGTGCTGGCGACGATCCTCGCGGTACGTATTCAGCTTGAGGTAGCCGTTTGAGGCAACCACGGCCCGGTGGTGAACAGCTGTTTGAGGACGTCGAGGGC
>NZ_JBNCKT010000101.1:0-20085 GCF_049841675.1 Micromonospora sp. DT4 | reverse complement strand
ACCATCGACATCGCCACCATCAAGATCTGGCTCCGCGACCTCGCCCGCGAAACCTGATCCACAAGACACGGCCTAGGTCCGACACCCGACGCCGACCTGCTGGACGGCGAGTACCGATGGATCAGGACCATCAACCCGAACGCGTTCGACTCGAACTGTGTCATCACCACCATCGCCGTGGACTGGTCGTTGGCCGACGGGTCCGGCCATCAGGCATCCGACTCGGCGTTCCTGGACGTGGCCGACCTCACCCGCTTCGCCAACCAGCCGTTCGAGGAGATGGCCAACTACGATGCCGTCACCGCGCGGATGATGGCGGCTCCGCCCGGTGCCCGTGGGATTGTCGTCGTCAACGCCGATGCCGGCGGCGACGCGCACGTCTTCAACGTCGCGCGCCGCACCGAGGGCGTCTACTACCTCGACGGCCAACTCGGTGGACAAGCCCGCGCCCCGAAGAACCCAGATCAGATCCGATTCCTGCGCACCAACATCACCCCCCTGCCAGCAGGTCAGACCCCAGCGCCGCTGACGGCCGAGCGCGAGACGCCGCCCCTCGCGTTGCCGGACACCGGCCAGGACGCCCCCCTGTCCAACCCGGTGGTGCTGCCACCCGACGCCCGCACCGACGAGGACCTTCCCGGCCACCTCTACTGGGTCGGCCACCCGCCATTGCGGCCGCGGCAGATCCGCGACGCTGCCGCCGGCCTCGATAACCCGGTCATCGTCCTGGGCGTCGCCAAACATGGAGCGATCGCCCCGGATGAGGCCCTGACAGACCTGCGGCGGCTGGTCCAGCAGTTCACCCTCAAGAAGCAGCAACCCGTGGTGGTAACCCGAGCGGCAGTGAACCCCCCCTCTGACCACGATGTCGAGAACATACGGCTTCAGCATCGTGCATCTAGCTCCCGCGGCCACCGAATCTCCAAGCGGCAACCTGTCACTGGACAACGTGTGGCTGATACGACGCAGTGACGGCACCGCCGAGGGCATGGGCGCCACCCTCACCCCACTCATCCTCACCAAGGCCGCCGAACGCGCCCGAGCGACCAACGACTCGACCCACCGCACCGTCAGCCAGCTACTACTCGCGCCGGACCGGGCCACGAAACTGGACCTGCTCACCAACCACCGGGAACAACTCACCAGCCCGCAGGCCCGCGCCGACCTCGCGAGAATCGTCCGACAAGTCGACGACGACCCATGGTTCCGGTCGTTCACCCCGCTGCTGGGCGACCTCGGCGCACAAGGCAAAGCCGAGTTCGTCCTCGACTTCCAAGAGATCCAAGAGCCAGCCGATCGCAACCGCCTACTGATCGACGCCCCGGGCCGCGAGATCACCATCGACCAACGCGTCGACCTCATCACTGACTCCGGCCACCAGACCGCCGGCGCGGCCACCATCATGAAAGCGGTGGACCTCATGCTCACCCAAAACCTAGACACCGCCCTCACATACATCGAAGAGCGCTCCGCCACCCTCCGCAACGAGGAGAAAAGACACTGGGTCGACGCCCTCAGCAAGCTCGCGAGACAACACACCGACCCGCACCACGACCAATTCCGAGGACTAGCCGAAATGGTCCTCGACTGCACCGACTCCCCCTAGCCCGAGTTTCCTAGATAAGTTGATCTTGGCTGGAGACTTCGCTGGTCAGAACTTGTTTCGACGCCGGTTTGGCACATGACCTAACCTCGTGGTTTCCATCGATGCAGGTCGAAGATGTCCATGAGGTGTTGCTGGATGGGGCTGGTCTCGGTGAGCATCCGGCGGGCTTTGGGCCGACCACCGGTGGAGGAGTAAATCAGTACGGTTTCGCCGATGCCGGCGAGGTGGTCCAGGATGGCGCGGACGGACAGGTATAGACCGGCGTGTTCGGCGTGTCGGCGCATGAGGTGCGCGATCATGAGGGCGAACACGCAGGTTTGGGTGTGGACCCGGATGTGATGGTCGGTCCAGTGGTGCATGGGGCTGAACGAGACCACGTGGGGGTCCTTGAGCTGCCGGAAACCGAATTCCGCTTCGGACTGGGAGCGGTATGCGGCCACGACCTCGGTGACCGGCCAGTCGTCGCGGTCGGTGACCAGGATGCGTTTACCGAAGATTTCCTCGGCCAGCCTCGATTCGTCAGAGGGTTTTGATCCCTGCCTGACCGTTTCGCCTTGACCGTTTTGTCCGCGTGCGGCGTGTGTGGGGTGGCCGCGTGTCGCTGCGGATGCGCCGGTTCTCCGCGTCCGGGGGCTGTCTTTCTGCTGGTAGGGGCGGGTTCGGCGGGTCAGGTGGTCAGCGGCAGGTTCAGGCGTTGCCAGCAGAGTTGGACCGCGTCGGCCCAGGGCCAGGTATCGAAATGGACAGTGTTCGGCGGCGGGCGTGGGTGGTGAGTTTCGCGGGTAGGTGCAGCAGCCGGTAGCGCAGGGTGCCCGGCTCGGCGTGGGCGAGGTCGGGCTGATCGTGCAGGCCGAGCAGGCGGGTCCAGGCGGCCAGGTCGGCGGCGATGTTCGCCGCGAGGACCCAACCGCGGTTGACGGTCCAGGACTTGCTGGGCAGGTTCCGCAGGCCGATGGCCTTGTTCGTCCGTACCTGGTCTTGCACGCCGGCGTGTGAGCGGTGCAGTGCGTCGAGCCACTGCGGGTGGTGCGAGCCGGGCACGCCGTGGATGCGGCGGATGCTGGTGGCCACGATCGCGTACCGCCAGCCGGTGCGTTTCTCCAGGTCGGTGAGCTTCTTCGCGTGCCGGGCCGCCGGTTTGGTGCGCCGCACGATCAGCCGCAGCCCATCGATCCAGTTACCGGCGCGCTGGTTGAGGCCGGTCAGTTCGGCGACCTGCGCGGTATCGGTGGCGGTGCCGTCCTGGTGCAGGCTGCTGGTCCACGCCTGCTCAGGCAGGGCGACGATCGCGGTCTCGTCGGTGTCGGTGATCGTCCATCCGACGGTGAAGCACGGGCCTCAAGGACCAACCGGGTCGCACGCTCACGCAGCTCGTCGGGGTACTTCTTCGGTGCAGGCATCGCCGGTGTTCCTCCAGGTTTCGATGTCTCCATCTAACCCGGGGCGGTTCACTTCAAGAGACGCCGGCACCCGGCGAGACATGGTTCACCCCGGCAGCCCGGCTCGGGTTCGCACACCCCGCGATGGACGGCGAGACACTTATCCATTCCGACCTCAACCCGGCGAACCTGATCGTGACCCCACTCGGCCTACGCATCGTGGACTGGGCGTGGGCAACCAAGGCCGCCGCATGGGTCGAACTCGCGTTGCTCGTCCCATGGCTGATCGGTAGCGGCCACAGCGCCGAGCAGGCAGAAGATTGGATAACGCACCTTCCCGCCTGGACCGCGACCGACCGACAGGTCCTGGACGACTTCGCGTCAAAGAACGCAACGAAGTGGGCGGCCAAGTCCCGGCAGAACACCGAGCGTTGGGTACGCGAGCTCGCAATGTGGACCGGCGAGTGGGCGGATCACCGGACCTTCGGCCACCAGTCAGCCCGTGAGCCATAACCCGGGGGCACGCTCTCGTGATGTGGGCACTGGTAGCGGTAGGACTTGTTCCTCAACCAGCTAGCAGGCCCGCTCGGGACCGCAGGTCAGGTCACTCGGCCGGGCGGGTCCATGGCCGCCGAACCGAGAACCAGCCGCGCTGCTCCCAATCTGCTCCCAATGTAAGCCGCACATACGGCAAAGCCCGTTACCGGCAACCTCGGTAACGGGCTTCTGAACTGCACAAACTGAGAGTGGGCGATGCTGGTATCGAACCAGCGACCTCTTCGGTGTGAACGAAGCGCTCTCCCACTGAGCTAATCGCCCTCAGCGCCGTTGACTCTACCCGATCGTGGAACCAGACCAAAAACCCGGGGTCAGCGCGCCGCGAGGTACTGCTTCGCCTCGGCCACCACGTCGATGCCGAGGCTGAACTTGAGGGAGAGCCAGACCGCCACGCCCACGAAGACCAGGCCGACGATGCCGAGCACGAAGCGCAGCGGCAGCGACTGTCGCGTCACCCAGCGCGTCCAGCCGTGCACGTGCCGGCGGGTGAAGCCGAGCAGTCGGCGGGCCCAGTGGAATTCGACGGCCCAGATGCCGAGGCCGGCGATGACCAGCAGCCAGCCCGGCCCGGGTAGCGGGATGAGGGCGATGCCGATCGTGACCACCAGCGCGCCGGCGATCGCGATGAAGACCTTGAGGGCGATCCGGCCGGTGGGGTTGGCGCGGATCAGGTCGAGTGTCGTCGAGATCCGCTGCCGCCAGTGGGGGCGCCGCGGCGGCTCCCCGACGACGAGGACACCGCCGGGACGGCCCGTGCCGTGCGTCGACCGTCCGGGTCGCTCTGGCTGCTCCATCGGCACGTCGTACCCCCGCTTTTCGGCTGCTCGGACCGCGACGTTCGGCGGGCCGGGCGCGGCCACCGGATCTACTGAGGGATCGGTTCGTGACCATTTCACCCCCCAGTGTCACTCGGGCCCGTCACTGCAACGGCCGACTGGACGTTACCGGAGTAAGTCGACGACTGAGCCACCCGACGCCGGGCGGAATCACGCACTGGGCAGAACCGGAAATCCTACATGAATGCTCACATTCACGCGGCCTTTCCGTCCCCCTTCCCACCACTGGGTGAAGTCAGCGTATGGCGGAGCGTAGCCAGGAGTAGCACCTGAGTATGGGAAAAGCGGGACACGCGCGTTCCGCAGCGGTGCCGGGGGGAGAACGTCCATGAGTGTCATCCGACCGACGACCGTAGAGGTCGAGACGTCGCTAAGGCTCGTCGCGCCTGACGCCACCGCCTTGCCGGTGCGTGCCAGTCTGCGTTACGACCCTGCTGACCCGTATGCGGTCCATGTCCTGTTCCATGCCGAATCGGCCGGTGGTGAGGCGGTGAGCTGGTCGTTCGCCCGCGAACTGCTGGTCACCGGCCTGGACGAGCCGGCCGGCATCGGGGATGTGCGGGTCTGGCCCTGGGCCACACCGCGCGGCGACTTCGTCGCGCTGGCCCTCTCGTCACCGGACGGCAACGCCCTCTTCGAGGTGCCGCGCAGCGTCCTGGTGCGATTCCTTCGACGGACGTACGTCGTCGTCCCGCGCGGCCGGGAGGCCGAGCACCTGGACGTCGACACTGCGGTGAACCGGCTGCTCGCCGGCCGCTGAGCACCACCCGAGAACGAGCAACACCGGCCACACCGGGCCGCGCGGATCTGCCGAGTCCGCGCGGCCCCGGCACACCCGGGGGTACGCGGACAGCCCGACCGGGGGTCGCCGGGCTCAGCCGTGCGTGGTGATGCCGCCGTCGACGGGGATGACCGCGCCGGTGAGGTACGCGCCGGCCCGCGAGGAGAGGTAGATGGCGGTGCCGGCCATGTCCTCGGGGCGGCCGATGCGGCCCAGCGGCACCTGCTGCTCGATGGCGGCGCGGCTGCCCGGGTCGTCGAGGGCGAACGCCATCATCTTGCTCTCGAACGGGCCGGGCGCGATCGCGTTGACGGTGATCTGCTCGCCGGCGAGCTGGTGGGCGAGGCTGCGGGTGAGCATGTGCACGGCGGCCTTGGTGGCCGAGTAGGCGTACACCTCCAAGAACGGCACCCGGATGCCGTCGATGGACCCGATGTTGATCACGCGGGCCGGGTCGTCGGCGCTGGCGGCGGCGCGCAGCGCCGGCAGCAGCGCGGTGGTGAGCCGGAAGACGGCCTTGACGTTGACCGCCCAGAGCTTGTCGAACGCGGCCTCCGGGTAGCTCTCCAGCGGCGCGCCCCAGGTGGCGCCGGCGTTGTTGACCAGCACGTCGAGATGGTCGACACGCTCGCGTACGGCGGCGGCGAGGGTCTGCGCGCCGTCGTCTGCGCTCAGGTCGGCGGAGATGGCCTCGCACTGGCCCTCGGCCGACAGTTCCGTGGCGACCCGCTCGCAGACGGCCGCCTTGCGGGACGAGATGATCACGCGGGCGCCGGCCCGGACGAAGCCCTGGGCGATCATGAGCCCGATTCCTCGCGACCCGCCGGTGACCAGGACCGTCTTGCCTTCGACCGAGAACAGCTGCGTCATGCCCATCCCATCACGAGTCGGCGGGTCCGCCGGGCGGCGAGCGGCCGGCGGGGCGCCGGGCGGCCACGGACCGGACGGCGCTACCGCCGGGTAACGTAGCCCGGCCGCAGGGATCGCGACAAGCCTCGCCACCGTCGCGTACGGAGGTCGGGATGCGGTGACCTGCGGTTCGGGCTACCGTCGCAGGCGATGGTCTCCACCGCTCCCTCCCCCGCGCCAACGATCGGAACGGCATCACCCGTACCCGACGAGATTTCCACGTTTGCGCTGGCCGACCTGGCCGGTGACCCCGGCTGGTGTCGGCCGGTGTTCGTCGAACGGGAGCTGTTGATCCTCACCACCCGAGGGCACGGCGACGCCGAGCTGGATTTCCACCTCCTGCCGTGCCGACCCGGCACGCTGCTGCGGGTCCGCGCCGGTCAGGTGCTGCGCTGCGCCGGCCCCCAGTTCGACGCGACGGTGGTCGGCTGGACCACCGAGGCGCTGCACAGCCTGGCCGTCGATGAGGACGCGGCGCCCACCTGGCGGCAGTTGGTCGGCGAGGACGAGGACGCGGTGATCAACGAGGTGAGCCAGTTGGCGGTGGACTGCCAGCGGCACGGCGACGGCCCGGCCGGTCGCGCGCTGCTGCGTCACCAGCTCGCCGTCCTGCTGCTGCGGTTGACGCTGCCCGATGCGAACCAGTCCGGGCAGCGTAACGACGCCGAGACGTTCCAGCGGTTCTGCCGGGAGGTGGAGCACGGCTACCAGGTGACCCGGCGGGTCGAGGACTACGCAGCCGCGCTCGGCTGCTCGGTGCGTACCCTGACCCGGGCCTGCCTGGCCGTCACCGGCCACAGCGCCAAGCAGGTCATCGACGAGCGGGTGGCGTTGCAGGCCGCCCGGTTGCTCGCGGCGAGCGACGAACCGATTGCGCAGATCGGCCGTCGGCTCGGCTTCTCCGAGCCCACCAACTTCGGTCGGTTCTTCACCCGGGAGATCGGGATCAGCCCCGGCGCCTTCCGTGCCGCCCGCGATCAGCTGGCCGCGGGACGGGTCGTCCGCCCCCGTCCGCCGGTCGAGCCGACGGGTGCCAACGGCGGTCGGTTCCGCTCCGGCGCCCACAGCGAGCCCACCAACTCCGGTCACACCGCCCGGCCCGGTGGCCCGGGCGGCCCGAGTGGACGGGCATGATGACGGGGTGCAGATCTCCGCGCGCGGCGACTACGCGGTACGGGCGGCACTGAGCCTCGCGACCGCGTACCCGTCGCTGCTGTCCACCCAGGCCATCGCCGCCGAACAGGACATGCCCCGCAAGTTCCTGGAGGCGGTCCTTGCGGATCTGCGCCGAGCCGGGATCGTCCGCGCCCAACGGGGCGCCGAGGGCGGCTACACCCTGGCCCGACCGCCCCGCGAGGTGACCGTCGGCGCGGTGCTGCGCGCGGTGGAGGGCCCGCTCGCGGGCGTACGCGGCCTGCGCCCCGAGGAGACCCACTACGAGGGCGCGGCGGAGAACCTGCCCGGCCTGTGGGTGGCGGTGCGTGCCGCCGTGCGGCGGGTCGTCGATGAGGTGAATCTCGCCGAGATCGTCAGCGGGCGGCTGCCCGCACACGTCCGCAAGCTCACCGCGCTGCCCGACGCGTGGGAGCCGCGCTGACGCCTCAGAGGGTGCGCACCACCTCCCCGGTGGCCAGCCGGGGTAGCCGGTCGCCCCAGGCGTCCGGGCCGGGGTGGCCGACGTTGAGCAACAGCAGCGCCTCGTGCCGCCCGTCGGGAAAGAACTCCCGCGTCACCCCGGCGGCATCGAACCCGGCCATCGGGCCGGCGGCCAGTCCCGCCGCGCGTACCCCCACCAGCAGGTAGCCGATCTGGAGAGCCGCGCTGAACCGGGCCTGCTCGGCGCGGGCCACCCGGTCGCCCAACCACTCCCGGGCCTGCGGCCGGTGCGGGTACAGCTCGGGCAGCCGCTCGTGGAAGTCCAGGTCGGCGGCGAGCACCACCGCCAGCGGCGCACCGGCCGTCTTGGCCCGGTTGCTCGACGACACGTACGGCAGCAGCCGGGCCCGGGCCTGCGGCGAGCGCAGCAGCAGCACTCGCAGCGGCTGACCGTTGTACGCGGTCGGCCCGTACCGGATCAGGTCGTGGATCGCCGCGACCTGGGCGTCGGTGACCGGCTCGTCGGTGAACGTGTTGGCCGTACGGGCCGCGCGGAACAGCAGGTCCTGGGCGGCCCGGTCCAACGCGAGCAGGTCGGCCGCGACGGGCGCGCTCACGCCCGGCCCGGGGTGGTGTAGCCACCCCGGTGGTGCATTAGCGGTGGGCCGTCACCGCCGTCGCCCAGGGCGAGCGGTTCGGCGATCACCAGCGTGTGGTCGCCGGCCGGGACGCGGTGCACCACCCGGCAGAGCAGCCGGGCCAGCACCCCGGTCAGCAGGGGTACCCCGAACGGCCCGGCTGTCCAGTCCGGGTAGGCGGCGAAGCGGTCGATGCCGCTGGTGGCGAAGACCGTCGCCGCCTCCCGCTGCCCGGCGGCCAGCAGGTGGACCGCGACGTGCTCGGCGCGGGCCAGCACCGGCCAGCTCGACGACGCCGTGCCGAGGCAGAACGAGACGAGCGGCGGGTCCAGCGAGACCGAGGTGAACGAGGTGGCGGTGAACCCGGCCCGGATCGGTGCGCCGATGCCGCCCAGGCGGGCCGGATCGGTGGACCGGGCCACCGCGGTGACCACGGTGACGCTGGTGGCCTGCCGGCGCAGCAACGCGCGGAACAGGTCCCGGTCCACCGGTCGCAGCTCGGTCGCGTCCGTCGTGGGACGCTCCACGGTGGTCACGCCGAGCTCATTCCGCTGCAACATGAAACCCATGCTGCCGACGGCGCGAACGGCCGGTCAACGGTCTTCCAGAAGGTGAGACTTGCATCGCTGCCAATGTTACGAAGCACCACTAGCAGCGTTCACCGTTGCGCAACACCTATCTGGTGGATAGAGATTCCCGTGCCGTGGGGCGACACCGTCCATCCGGGACGACGAGAGGGTTTCGGAATTCGCCCGTTCGGGAATGTTCGATCTCGACACGGCAGGGAACGATGACGAGGGGAGTGCTCCGATGGGCCTCATGTTTCGCAAGCGCAAGAAGATCGGTCCGCTGATCCTGAACTTCACCGAGAACGGGTTCTCCTCGTGGAGCATCAAGATCGGCCGCTGGTCCTGGAACTCGAAGGCCCGGGCACACCGCGTCGACCTGCCGGGACCCCTGTCCTGGAAGCAGGACAAGGCCCGGTCGTAACGACCCGGGAGTCGAGCGGGGTGCCGGTGATTCACCGGCACCCCGCTCGGCGTCCCACCCTGCCCCCGCGCCCCCGCCCCACCCCGCCGATCTTGCACTTTCGGTTACCGTTCTGCACGGGAACATCCCTTGTGTCGCCACCGAAAGTGCAAGATCGCGGGGAGACAGGGGCGGGGGTGTGAGTTCAGGGGGTGGGGGTGATGAGTTCGTCGCCGGCCAGGCGGCCTGATTCGCGTTCTCGGGTCAGCTCGCCAGCGGTCAGCAGGTCGGTGAGCGCCTGGTTGGCGTCTGTGGCACGGTAGACGGTCGCGGTGAGGGTGTGCCGGCGCAGGTCGGTGACCGGCTGCGGCCCACTCCGGCGCAGCTCGGCCAGCAGAATCCGGGACAGCGGTTCCAGGGACGGGTTACCGGAGACGTCCACCGGCGGGGCCGCCGGGCCGGCGGGGTCGCGGTAGCGCACACCGAGTTCCGCGCCGACCGTCCAGAGTGCGTCACGGACCGCCTCCAGGCTCCGGTCCGACCGGCTGCCGAACGCGACCACGCCGGCCTCTACGTCGCCCACGGCGGCCGACGCGTCGCCCACTCCCCCGTCCACTCGCAGCACCGGCGTCACCTCGGCGACCAGCGGAAAGTCGGCGAGGCCGAGGGCGGGGCGCGCGCTGCTGGCGGCGTGCAGCAACACTTCGCCGTTGCGGCCGTTGGCGCAGGCGCGGAGCACCTCCGCGTGCGCCGGGCCGGACAGGTCGAGGAAGCAGAACAGCGGCGATCCGGCCACGGAGGCCGCCTTCAGCGCGACCGGTAGCCGGCCGGGGCCGCCGGGCAGCAGGTGCACGGTCACCTCGGGAGGCAACGTGGCCTCCACCGATCCGAGCCGGGCCGGCAGGTCGGCGGCCTCGTCCGCCAGCACCAGGATCGTCACCTGTCGACCCCGTACCTGCGCGGCGTGGCCGGCGACCACCCGCAGCGCCGCTTCCGCGCCGCCGCCGTCGCTGCCGGCCCAGGCCAGCGCGACGGTCACGCGACGGGAGCGGTGCAGAGCGGTGGGTAGCCAGGTCGCCACGTGGCGGACCAGCAGCTCGCGGAGGAAGTCGGCGGTCCGGTTGGTTGGCACCGGTCCGTTCTACCCTATGGCCATTCAGGCCGGGACGGAGATCCCCACACCGCCGCGCGTCTGCCCCCCGTAGCGCTGCTGTTCGGCGGCCAGGTCGAGCCGACCGATGCGCTTGCGGGCGGCCAGAGTGGTGTCGTCGAGCCGGTCGGCCGGGACCAGCCAGACCACCTCGAACTCCAGACCGTCCGGGTCCTGCCCGTAGAGGCTCTTGGTGGTGCCGTGGTCCGAGGTGCCGACCAGCGCCCCGGCGGCGGCGAGCCGCTCGGCGGTGGCGGCCAGCTCGTCGAGGGTGTCGACCTCCCACGCCAGGTGGTAGAGCCCGACGGTGGCCCGGCCGGCGGTCGAGCGCCCGGCGCCCGCGCCGATCTCGAACAGGCCGAGGTCGTGGTCGTTGGTGGAGTCGGGGGCCTGGAGGAAGGTCGCGCCCCGGAAACCGTCCGGGGTCATCGCGACCGGGGTGAAGCCCAGCACGTCGCGGTAGAAGGCGACGCTGCGGGCGAGCTCACTGACGTAGAGAACCGCGTGGTTGAGCCGGTGGATACCCATGAATCCACACTAGCGCCTATTGGTTGAGCGTTCAACCATCGGGAGTATGATGGGCGTCATGACCCGCTGGTTGAACCCCGACGAGCAGCGCACCTGGCGGGCGTTCCTCGCCTCCTCCCGGGCACTGATGGACACGCTCGACCGTGAGCTGCAACGCGATGCCGGCATGCCGCACGCCTACTACGAGATCCTGGTCCGGCTCTCCGAGGCCCCGGGTCGGCAACTGCGGATGAGCGAGCTGGCCGAGGCCGCCGGGGCATCGCGCAGCCGGCTCTCGCACGCCGTCGCCCGCCTCGAGCAGGCCGGCTGGGTGCGCCGCGAGGACTGCCCCACCGACCGGCGCGGGCAGATCGCGGTGCTCACCGACGACGGTTTCGCCACCCTCGCCGCCGCGGCGCCCGGCCACGTCGAAGGGGTACGCCGACACCTGTTCGACGCGTTGAGCCCCGCCCAGATCGACCAGTTACGCCGGATCAGCGAGACGTTGGCCGAGCACCTGAGCAGATCCTGACCGATCGACACCGGCGCGGGTCTTGTACTTACCGTCGTCGGATGAGCACGATGGGGCGTGTCCTCCGGCTTCGACGAGTTGACTGACCAGGCGCACCACCTCGTGTCCGCTGGCGACGTGGCCGGTGCGCAACGGCTGCTCTCCGACGCGCTCACCGACGCCGACCCCCGCCCGGCCAACGCCACACCCGAGCTGGCCGAGGCGGCCAGCCTGCAGGCGCGGGTGCTCGTCGCCCTCGGCGAGCCGCACTCCGCCCGCGGCTGGGCCGCCTTCGCGTACGCGGCCACGACCCGGTTGCACGGCCGCTCCGACCCCCGCACCGTGGCCGCCGCGGCCACCCTGGCCGCCGTGCTGCACCGAGTGGGCAGCCACTCCCGGGCCGCCCGGCTCTACCAGGACGTGATCATCGAGCTGACCGCTCAGGACGGTCCCGAGTCGCTGCGGGTGCTGGCCGCTCACGCCGACCTGGCCACCGTCGAGTACGCCCGCGGCCAGTGCACGGTGGCCCGCGACCGTCTCCAGGACGCCTGGGAGCTGCACCGCGAGGTGTACGGCGACGGCCACCCCAGCGGCATCAAGATGCTGGCCCGGCTCGGCTCCATGCAGCGCGACTGCGGGCAGTTCGCCGAGGCGCACGACAACCTGGCGTTGGCCCGCGAGCTGTGCCGGCAGCACCTGGCCGCCGACGACCCGCTGGCGCTACAGGTGGCGGCTCTCGCCCGCGCGGCGGCCAACCCCGACCACGTCTGCGCCGACGACGCGTCCGCCGTCCGGGATGCTTCGGTGGTGCCGGCGGCACGTACCCCGACGCCCAGCGGCCAGCCGGTCGAGGCGGCCTACCATCCGTCCGCCCCGGTCGACCCGGAGGTGACCGGTACGGCTGGCCGTGCCGACGAGGGCCTGGCCGGACCCGGGGTCACCCACAGCGGCCCGGTGCCGAATCCGCGGGTGCCGGCCGACGAGCCGGACGGTTCGCCGGGCTTCCGCTGGCCGCCGGACCCGTCGGACGACCCCGCCCCGCACCCCACCGTCCCGCCGGTACCCCCGTCGGTCGCCGGGTTCACGGGCACCGAAGAGGCGTCCGGCGTGTACCGGCTGTACCGCCCCGGCGCGCCGGCCGAGCCGGATCGACCCTCCGCGCCGCTGACGCCGTACACGCCGTCGCGGTTGTTGCCGGTGCCCGTGCACCGGGCGCCGACACCGGCGCGTAACCGGCTGGTGCCGGTGCTGGTGGCCGGCGTGGTCGTGGTGCTGCTGGGCACGGCGGCGGTGATCGCCGGCGTGGCGCGCGTCGGCGACGGGGACGATCCGAAGTCCGGGCCGGACCACGGCTCCCCGAGCGCCGGCCCGAGCGGCACGGGCGCGCCACCCACCACCGGCACCCCGGCCGGCGGCACGGCCGCGCCGGCGGCCGCACCGGGCACCCCGCCCGGCACGGTGTCCCTGCGCGACAACCGGGACAACATCGCCCTGCGGTGGACGTACCCGGCCGGCGGCGAGGGACCGGTGATCGTCTCCGCCGGCCGCGCCGGGCAGGAGAAGACCGCCATCGCCACGCTGCCCGCCGGCACCGACAGCTACATCGTGTACGCGCTGAACCGCGCCAACGACTACTGCTTCACCGTCGCCGTCGTCTGGTCCACCGACACCATCGCGAGCGCCGACCAGGTCTGCACCCGCCGCCATTGACGTCCCGTACGCCAGGCGGGCCAGCAGCAGCAGGTCGTCGACCAGCCGGCTCAACCGCTCGGTGTCGGCGAGCAGGTTGACGGTCACCGCCCCGACGCCGACCAGTTCGCCTTCAACCCGCCACCGGGCGTGACCGTCACCGAGGAGACCGCCGAGCGACCGACCGCGGGCAGGCCGGCGCACGTCGCGCCGGGTCGGGACCCCCAGGTGCGTACGGTCGGCGAGGGGTGGACCACCGTCCTGGTCGCCCGCCTCGACGCGGCCCCGGGCGGGAAGCCGTCCGGCGACGCGCCGGACGTGGACGTCTCGAAGCTGCTCGGTGGGCTGCCTGCGGTCAGCGGCGAGTGGGGCAGTGGACGGCTGCTCACCGGCAAGCTGTTCAGTGTGCTGCTCACCGACGACGGGCGGGTGCTCGCCGGAGCGGTCACCCCGGAGCGGCTCTACCAGGTGGCCCGCGGCTGACATCCCCGGCACACGTACGCCGGGTCGACCAGATGGTCGGCCCGGCGTACCTGTGTGACCCGTATCGGCCCGGTCAGCTTGGTGACAGCGGGCGGAACACGCTATCTTCGACAATTCGAGGACACAAAAAAGAACGGCGTAAAGGCCGTTCCTGCATTGCATTCTAATCTTTAGGGAGATGGCTTGTCAAGGCACTCCGGCGGTACCGGTGAATTGCCGCTCGACGACGAGATCGGCCGCGAGCAGGAGTACGTCTCGATGCTCTACGACCGGCTGGACGGGTTGCGTGAGCAGGCCGCCCACCGGCTCACCGCCGAGCTGCGCAACACCGGCGGCACCCTCCAGGACCGCTCCCAGCGCGACAGCTCCGTGGCGATGTACGCCGACCAGGTCGAGCAGTTCTCTGCCGTGGAGAATGGCCTCTGCTTCGGGCGGCTCGACGGCGACGACGACTCCCGCCGCTACATCGGCCGGATCGGGATCTTCGACACCAGTGGCGACTACGACCCGCTGCTGATGGACTGGCGGGCCCCGGCCGCGCGGCCGTTCTACCTCGCCACCGCCGCCAACCCGCAGGGCGTACGCCGCCGCCGGCACCTGCGCACCCGGCAGCGCAAGGTGACCGGGCTCAACGACGAGGTCCTCGACATCGACAGCGCCTCCCCCGGCGGGCACGAGGAGCTGACCGGTGAGGCGTCCCTGCTCGCCGCCCTGAACGCCGGTCGGACCGGCCGGATGCGCGACATCGTGGAGACCATCCAGGCCGAGCAGGACAGCATCATCCGCGCCGACCTGCCCGGCGTGATGGTCGTCCAGGGTGGCCCCGGCACCGGCAAGACCGCCGTCGCGCTGCACCGGGCGGCGTACCTGCTCTACACGCACCGGCGGGAGCTGTCCAGCCGCGGTGTGCTGCTGGTCGGCCCGAACGCGACGTTCCTGCGCTACATCTCCCAGGTGCTACCCACGCTGGCCGAGACGGGCGTGCTGCTGCGTACCCAGGGGGATTTGTTTCCCGGGGTGAGCGCCAGGCGCGCCGAGCCGGCCCAGGCCGCGGCGCTCAAGGGCCGCGCGGTGCTCGCCGAGGTGCTGGCCCTGGCCGTACGGGACCGGCAGTGGGTGCCGGACGAGCCGCTGGAGATCGAGGTCGAGCGCGAGGTGCTGACCCTCGACCCGGAGACCGTGCGCGCCGCGCGGGACCGGGTACGCCGCACCGACCGGCCGCACAACCTGGCACGGGCGCGGTTCGACGTGGAGATCGTGCACGCGCTCGCCGACCAGGTGGCCGAGCGCATCGGCGCCGACCCGCTGGGCGGGGACAACCTGCTCGACGAGGCCGACCGCGCCGAGATCCGCCGGGAGCTGCGCGAGGAGACGGAGATCCAGGCCGTACTCGACCGGTTGTGGCCGGTACTCACCCCGCAGCGCCTGCTCGCCGACCTGTACGCGGACCCCGACCGGATCGCCGCCGCCGCGCCGATGCTCACCGACGACGAGCGGGCGCGGCTGCACCGCGAGCCGGGCGGTTGGACGCCCGCCGACGTGCCACTGTTGGACGAGGCCGCCGAACTGCTCGGCGAGGACGAACGGGCCGCCGCCGCCCGCCGGGATCGCATCCGCGTGATGGAGCGGGAGTACGCCGAGGGCGTGCTGGAGATCGCCCGCGGTTCCCGGTCGATCGACGTCGAGGACGAGGCCGAGGGCGGTGAGATCCTCGGCGTGACCGACCTCATCGACGCGGACCGGCTGCTGGAACGGCAGGAGGAGGCCGACCGGCTGACCACCGCGCAGCGCGCCGCCGCCGACCGCACCTGGGCCTTCGGGCACGTGATCGTGGACGAGGCGCAGGAGTTGTCGCCGATGGCGTGGCGGCTGCTGATGCGCCGCTGCCCGAGCCGGTCGATGACGATCGTCGGGGACGTGGCGCAGACCGGCGCGCTCGCCGGGACACCCTCCTGGGCCGATGCCCTCGCCCCGTACGTGGCGCGGCGCTGGCGGCTGACCGAGCTGACGGTCAGCTACCGCACGCCGGCCGAGATCATGGCGGTCGCCGCCGACGTACTGGCCGAGATCGACCCGGAGCTGCGGCCACCCCGCTCGGTGCGGGAGAGCGGCGTACCCCCGTGGGACCGCGCGGTGCCCGACGAGCAGCTGCCCGCGGAGCTGGTGTCGGCGGTGACCCGCGAGGCCGCCGGGCTCGCCGAGGGCCGACTCGGCGTCATCGTGCCGGCCGGCCGGGTGGACGCACTCGGCGCGGCGCTGACCGCCACGCTGCCCGAGGCCACGGTGGGCGAGCACCCGGAGCTGGAGAGCCGGGTGGTCGTGCTGACCGTCGCGCAGGCGAAGGGTCTGGAGTTCGACTCGGTGCTGGTGGTCGACCCGGACCGGATGGTGGCCGAGTCGCCGCGCGGGCGCAGCGACCTGTACGTCGCGCTCACCCGGGCCACCCAGCGTCTGGGCATCCTGCGCCCCGCCCCTTCCCACGGGTGATCATGAGGTTGGCGTGCCCTTCGAACTCTGCTGGCCACGCCAACCTCATGATCAACGGGTTGGGTCAGTCTGGTGCGCGGTCCTGGATGGATTTTGTCGGTCCGGTCGCGGAGGTGGACTGGTCGCTGGTGCCGCCGCCCATCGGGGTGCTCAGGCCACCGGTGGTGGCGTCGCCGGTGGTCGTCGGCGCCACCTTGCCGGGGTGTCGCTCCGGCTGGCGGGCCACCCGGCGTACGCTCGCCGGCCCGGCCGTGCCACCGGTGGTGGTCACCGCGCCCTGGCCGCCGACCGGGCCACCGTCGCGCAGCACCTGCGGATCGATCCGCTCCTGCGCCGGATCGAGTGGGTCGTCGCGTTGGATCTGGCTCTCGATGTCGGTACGGGGCACCGTCACCTCGTCGAGAGCGCCCTCGCCGTACACGCCGCCGGCGATCCGGTTCTCGGCCTGCCGGGCGGCCTCCTGCCGCATGTCGTCCTCACGCACGTCCATCACCTCGCAGAAGCTGTGGAACTGACTGCGTGCCCGGCCGCCGGTGGACCAAACCCATAGCGTTCGTGCGGCGACCCGAAACGGACATGCGTCGCGAGGCGCCCAGGCAGTAACTTCGGGGATGCTGCTGTCTCGCGACGGGTTGAGGCAGCAACTTCCCTGAAACTGCGCAGATCATGGTCCTCCGACCCGGGGGTGGTCCCAGAGCGGGCAACCAGCACCCGAGCAGACCGGGTGACCGGTGATTGGTGGAGGGGATCCACGCCAGGTCGGCGATGTGGGGGGCATCTCGAACGGCCCCACTGGGGGCCCGCGTGGCCAGGCCGTCGCCGATTCTTTTTCCCGGCTGGGGAGTGTTACCTGGTCGGCGGCCTCGGGTAGTCGGGGGGCGTCCCCGCCGTGCGAGCGAACCGCGCCGTGGCCGAAACGCGGTAGCGGGGCGAGGGAATGCAGGTACGACTCATCGCATCCTGAGGAGGACCAGATGAGCACGCAGGCTGCTTCCACCAGGCCGATGAACCGGCCCATGAACGACCCGCAGAATCCCGCCGCGATGCGGGAGACGCAGCCGATGCCGGTCATGCACGACGGGCGTCGCAACGACATGCAGGCACCCGGTACGGAGACCAAGCAGGCCTTCAAGACCACCGAGTTCTGGATCTACCTGATCGCGGTGGCCGCCGTACTGGGCGCGTCGCAGGTCGTCGGGCGGAACTCGGCCGGAGTGGACATCTTCCGGGCCGACAACGCTTGGTTCCTGATCACCCTGCTGACGCTGGGCTACCTCGGTAGCCGCGGCCTGGCCAAGGCCGGCAGCAACTTCCGCAGCGGTGCGGAGCGCAAGGCCCGGCACTGACCGGGTGACAGCACAGCGCGCGGTGGCCTCCGGGAGGATCTCCCGGAGGCCACCGTCGTCCGTACGGGTGTGTTACTCGTCGCCGCCGAAGTCTCCGAAGTCGCCCTCGAAGGCGTCCTCGATCATCTCGCCAGCGATCATGCCGCCGGCGACGCCGAGCGCCGCGCCGGCGACCATGCCGCCCACACCCATGCCGCCACGGCCGTGACCGTGGCCCGGACCGTAGCCGTGACCGTAGCCGTGGCCGTGGCCGTGGCCGTACTGGGAGCGCAGGGTCCCGTAACGGGACGTGGTCTCGCGCAGCCACCCGTCGACGACCTGCGCCCAGTCGACGCGGTCGACGTCGGCGTGCGACACCTGGTAGCGGCCGAACGCGTCGTGCCCGGCGCTGAGAAAGCCGCCCCGCTTGTCACACTCCAGGATCACCTCGACGCCACGCTGGCTGGTCACGAAGGTCAGCTCGACCTCGTTGATCGTGCCCGCGTACTGCGGGGACGCGAAGAACTCGATCTCCTGGTAGAACGGCAGCGTCTGCTGCACGCCCCGGATGTGGCCACGCTCCAAGTCCGCGTGCTTGAAGCGGAAACCGAGCCGCTGGAACGCCTCCAGAATCCGCTCGTGCACCGGCAACGGGTGCACCGCCACGTGGTCCAGGTCGGTCTTGTCCACCGCGCGAGCCACGGACAACTCGGTCCGCAGGCCCATCGTCATGCCGTGCAGGCGCTGGCCGTACACGTCGGTGATGGGGGTCTCCCACGGCACCGGGAGCTGGAACGGGATCGACAGCTCCTGCTTCGGCGCGAGCTGGAACGCCCCGCTCACGGCCATCCGGTGGAACTCCATGGTGCCCGCGTACTCCGTGTCGTGGCCCTCGACCTCGACCCGGGTGACCAGGCCGATCACCACCTGCTCGATGGCCGCCGGGTTGTCACCGCCGACGAGGTTGACCTGCCCGTCAAGGGTCAGGCCGGGCCGGGTGTTGGGGTTGGTCAGCACGGTGTCCACGCTGGGACCACCCACACCGAACGCGCTCAACATCTTCTTGAAGACCATCGGAACTCCTGTGCGACAGCCGACCGCTCCACCATGGAGTCGGACGTTGACTCACCGCGCACCCTATCCAGACCCCCTGTGAGGTGGCTGTGAGCACGCCGGCCGCGCTTTCGCGCTCGCCCGCCGCGCTTGATCGACTCGACATGACATCGCCGAGGTGGGGGTATCAGCGCGACGGGACACCCCGACGTCGGCGATGTCGAGTCGATCACGGGTCGGTGCGGGTAAACATGCCGTCCTTGATTCCGTTGACGAACGCCGTCCAGTCGCTGACGCCGTAGACGAGGGTCGCCGCCGCACGGTCCTTGCTGTCGCGCACCGCCACCCGACCAGAACCGTCCAGAACAGGCCCCGCCTCGACGCAATTGCCACCGTTGTCGGGGCTCCTGGTGCTGATGTGCCAGGCGACCTCAGGCATGGACTCGCTCATGACAGCTCCTCCGTGAGCGCTGTGATCAGCTTCGCCGACTCAGTCGCACTGAGTGCGGCCTCCCGGAGGCGATCGTACGCGCGGACGTACCGCGAGGCATTGTCCGATTCCAGGAAGAGACGCCCACCGAGGGTCTCGGCATGGGCGACGTCGGAGTACGGGGCAGG
Source organism: Micromonospora sp. DT4 (assembly GCF_049841675.1). Lineage (NCBI taxonomy): Bacteria > Bacillati > Actinomycetota > Actinomycetes > Micromonosporales > Micromonosporaceae > Micromonospora > Micromonospora sp. DT4. The sequence goes on along the minus strand of NZ_JBNCKT010000101.1, from coordinate 990 downwards.
CATCCTGAAGAGCCAGAAGGTGCCATCCAAACCGGCATGCAGCCCGAGGGTCAGCGGGACGACACGGATCTCGACCGTCGGCTTGGCGGTAGCGCGTGCCAGGTGGGCCAGTTGAGAAGCCATGACGCCTCTACTCATGACGGGCCGCCGCAGGGCGGTCTCTTCGATGATCACGGCGAGCCTCATTGGTGAGGGGCCATCCAGCAACTGCTGCCGATCCATGCGCAGTTGGACCCACTTCTGGATCTCGATCTCGCTCGCGGAGCTGGGTTCGGCATTTCTGATGACCGCCTCGGCGTAGTCGCGGGTCTGTAGCAGACCGGGTATCAACAGCGCCGCGTAGGTGCAGACCTGATTGGCTCTCGATTCCAACCAGGGGAAGTCGATGAACGAGTTGTCGTAGATCGTCTTGTCGAAGCCGTTGTCCCAGCGGTTGACGCGCCAGGCGTCTTGTGCGAGCTGGATGAGCCGCTCCCGCTCCCGTTCGTCGTAGACGCCGTACAGGTCCAGCAACGCCACTACCAGGTCTCTCCGGAAGGGCCACTCTGCCCGTTCGTACCGAGCCAGCGACGAAAAGTCGCGCTCAAGATACTGGGCGACGTACTTGAGGGTCAGCCCTCGACGCTCCCGCAGCTCGCGCATCTGCTGCCCCAGCCACTGGGCACGCAGGGTTCGAACGAACGGCTCTCTGTTCGCGGCCATGCTCACCTCTCCAGGGACCCACTGAAGGATTCGGTTGGTGTCGTTGCACCAATACCGAGGCCACTGGGAACGTGGCCTGCGGGTGAGGGTGATCGCCGGCCCCCGGGGAAGCCCGGTGCAAACACGGCAACCGCGGCTGCGCCAACAGCCGAGAAGGTGACGAGAGACGGCCTCGCGAGTGGCAGTCGCATACCGGCTCTCGTCGGGTCTCAACTAGGCCGTGTCTTGTGGATCAGGTTTCGCGGGCGAGGTCGCGGAGCCAGATCTTGATGGTGGCGATGTCGATGG
>NZ_JBNCKT010000100.1:0-20357 GCF_049841675.1 Micromonospora sp. DT4 | reverse complement strand
AGACCACCACAGAGCCCTCCAACAGCTGATCAGACAAGATCAACTTGCGGCGGCTTGACACAGGGCAACTCACGCGGGTTCCTTCTGTGGGGTGTCGTCGGTGAGGGTGGCGCGCAGCGTGGTCTCCACCAGGGCGACGACGTCCTCGGCCGTGAGGCCGGCGGCCTGCGCCCGGTGCAGCCACGCCGCGAGGTCGTCGCGCAGCTCGGCCTGGTTGGGCAGGGACGCGCCGGCCAGGGTGCGCTGAACGAACGTGCCCACCCCGGGTCGGCCGCCGACCAGACCCTCGATCTCCAACTCCCGGTACGCCTTCAACACCGTGTTCGGGTTGATCGCCAGCGACTGGGCAACGTCCCGAACCTTCGGTAGCTGATCGCCGGGCGCTAGCAGACCGACCCGCAGCGCCTGCTTCACCTGCTGCACGAGCTGCATGTAGGTGTTCACCTTCGACCGGCTGTCCAGCACGAACTCGATCACTCGTGATGATCCTTCCTGTTGTCCTACGACAGTAGGACTAATAGACAGCTTGGTCGGACCGGCGGCGGCTGTCAAGCGCGAGACGACCGTGGCACCCGTGGGCCAGCCTCTGGCGCCGACGGGTCAGCCCTCCGGGAAGGGAACAGGCACGCGATCCGTACTCGAGGGGGAGGTGCTCGATGGTGACCAACGAACTCACAGCGACGACGGCGACGCCGCTACAGATCGCCCGCGCCCGGGGTCGGGTACGCGGGCGGCTGATCCTGCTCGGCCCGGCGTTCGTCGCCGCCGTGGCGTACGTCGACCCGGGCAACTTCGCCACCAACTCGGCGGCCGGCGCCCGCTACGGGTATCTGCTCGTGGGTCGTGGTGGTGGCCAACCTGATGGCCCTGCTGGTGCAGACGCTCACCGCCAGCGTCGTCGTCGGCTGGGCCGGCCTGGGACGCTGTGGCAGGTCGTCGGCTGGGCCGGCCTGGGACGCTGTGGCAGGTCGTCGTCGGCTGAGCCGCCGTGGGACGCGACCGATGCGTCCGCCGGTCGCGGCCCTGCCGGTTGCGGCCCTGCCGGTTGCGGCCCTGCCGGGCGCGACCGACGTGCTCAGGTGCGGCGTCCCTCGTCCCGGGCCGGGATCTCCTGACGCTGTTCGAGGGCGTCCGCCGGGTTGGCGTCGGCCGGCAACGACGTCACCTCCTCCAGAGCGCCGGCCGGCAGCGCACCCTGCTCGGCCAGGTCGGCCTCGGACGCCTCCGGGTCCACGTCGCCGGAGACCCGGTCCGGCGGTCCCACGTCGAACGCGTCCTGCCGCTGTTCGGCGGCGTCTGCCTCCGGGGGAGGAAACTGGTCGCCCTGTTCGTCCCGGTACGTGCTCATCGAAGCCTCCTGCCCGGCGGGAGTCGACATGACGCCGGGCCGCTGCCTACCCCCCCGCCGTCGCACTCACGCCTGGCGCACCACCCGCGCGGCGACGGCCTCGACCGTGTCGGGATGCCTCGCCAGCAGCGCGGCCACCCCGCCCTGCTCGCCGGGAGCGTCGTCGACCGGCAGCCACCCGCCGTCGTACCCGAGCAGATTGGATATCGCGTCGACCAGGCCCTTGAGGACCAACGCTCGGAGAAGTCCCGTTAGGCAAGATCAATTAGTGGGCACCCGAGTTCGGAATCTGGCGGAGGCGGACGCCCCCCTGTAGGCGGACGTTGCCGCGGTGGCGCTATCGCAGAAAGCTCGTGATTTTCTGCGATAGGGTGTCCGAGCGGAAGCGGTGACCTTGAGCCGACCGCGACCGGTACGACGCTGACTCGTCGTGCTTTTCTGCGATAAGGGCGGGAGGGTGGTCCGGGTGGGTACGGTGCGCCGGCTGCGCCCGGTGGCGGGGCCGTCCGTGGTCGAGGCGATCGACGGCTTCCTGGCTACCCTCGATCACCCGGAAACCGCCGGCACCCGTCGGGTCTACGCCTCGACCCTGCGGCAGGTGCGGGAGGCATCCTCCCAGATCCGGTCGACGTAGTCGTACAGCACCTGGCGGGCCTGCACCTGCGCGGCCAGCTCGGTGTCGGGCAACTGCGCTAGGCGCGTGTCGTCGTGCCCGGTCCATCCGTCGATCAGCTCCAGCGCCATGCCCTGGTGGTCCAGGCTGTCATCGTCGTCCGGCTCGGCGGGGCGAGACGGCGCACTGCTGCGCCCGAAGAGACCCATGTTCGTACCCTACGACGTGCATCGATCGCGTGGGGTGCCGCCTCCAGCGACGTCCTTGTCCGTCAGGAAGTTGCGCGCTTACCGGCCCTCGGGGAACATCGCAACGAAAGGTCACGCTAGACCCGGCGCGGGTAGACCGGGGGCTTCACTTTCGTGGACGAGGACTCGGTAGCGGTGGCTGTCGTCGGCCTCAGGGCTTTGCGAGCCAGCGAAGCACGTCGTCGGTGAGGATCACGTCGTATGGAAGACCGCGCAGGTCTTCTGCGGAGACCTTCAGGCCGCGAGCTCGAGCCAGGTCGGCCAGCTCCGCCCACGGGTGTGGCTCGGGGTTCTCGTCGTCGTCGGGAAGAACGGCGTTCAACGTCGCGTGGACGATGCTGTCCCGGGCCACGTGGTCCGGGACAGCATCGTCGTGTGTGCTAACGGACGTCCGGCCGATCGTGAAGCCACGAGCATCGTGCAAGATCACGCGGCGGCCGTCATCCAGCGCGGCGAATTCACTTACCGAGAAGCTCTGGGCGTCCGGGTCGTCAAGGCGTTCCGGTCGGATGTCGCAGATCGCACCCAGCCCTACGACTCGTCCTGGGCCAACCGGGCGAAGATCGGCGTGATCGTCAGCAGCGTCCGGGTACGCATGCCAACCGCTCTCCACGTCGCTCACTTCCTCGGAGGTCCCGCGTTGCCGCGTCGAAGCTCATCGCGGTAGACCGTTCAACCCCGATCAGCTGCTGCGACGCACTCCGACGCTGGTGCGGCTGGAGCATGTCCTATTGAAACAAGCTTTGCAGCTCACGGGGTCCGAATTGGCGCAGAGGCGGTCAGGGGCTGCACGCGAGGTTTTGAACGGTTCCCGTAGTGGTGCCGGACGGGTCGATAATCCCGGGTAGGTCCACGTCCACGACACCGCGCCAGCCGACCGTCGAGGAGTTCGAGCACGTCTTTCTGCCAGTGGCGCGTTGGCCGGAGCCACCCCCGGGGTAGTACCTGCCGCTGCCCGACCCGACCGTCACCCAGTAGCACGAGAAGGAGTCACAGAAGTAGCCCTGCAAATTCACCGCCGCGTCTGCTTTCTCGGGGCAGCTGCCGGAGACCTTGATCCACCAGCCGTGAACGGAGGTCTCCCCACCGGACAGGTGAGGGTCGTCAACGGCCTGCCGGTACATGCAGCCGCCAGCGCTGATATCGGACGACTCCGTCTGCGGGCTGACCACAACACCCGGGTAGGGCGCGAAGTGACCCGCCCGCGAGGGCAATGACGGCTCCGACGCTACCGATGGTGCTGGCGAAGCCACCGCAGCGGTGGGCATCGCGCCGAAGAACACCGCAGCAGCGCAGCATGCAGCGACGGATACGCGGCGCAGAGTTCTGATCCTGTGGGCTCTGGTCAAACCAACCACCTCCACGAATATCGATGTAACTCGCGGTACACCTCATGGGTGCAGCCTGTCAACAGGTGGGGAAGGTCTGCGCGTTGCCGGGGGCGGGCTCGGCCCAGTCGAGGACGGGCTCGGCGATGCCCGCCGGGTGCCGGTCCAGGGGGTCGGTCGCGGCCGTGGTCGCGGCGGGCAACAGGACCCGGGCGGTGGCGAACGGGTCGGCGGGCTCGTCGAGCCGGACTCGATCGTCGACCCAGCCCAGGTCGCCGCCGCGCAGCGGCAGGTCGGTGACGGTCAACGCCCGCTTGTCGGCCAGCGCGGTGAGCAGCGCCGGATGCTGCGACAGCAGCCGCCACATCGCCGGGCCGACGATGGTGTCGACCTTCGCCGCGGTGACCGCCGTGCGGACCAGCCGCGCCGGCCCGCCGTCCGCCGGCTCCAGGATGGCGTGCAGTTGAACCTGCACCGCCGTGTCGTGACTGTGCACGTCCACGCCGAGCGGCAACAGCCGGCCGGAGACCGAGGGCGCTTCACCGGGCGGCGGTGTGCCCCCGGTGAGCAGAACGCCGCGAGCCCAGAGATCGCCCCAGCGGCGTGCCGGCACCTGCGCCATGGTGGCGACCGGGACGCAGGCCCGCAGCTCCGCGGCGAGCCCGTCGAGCAGCACCGCGATCCGTCGTAGCTCCGGCACGAGGAGGCTGGTCTCGACCACCCCGGCGGCGACGGAGAGCAGCTCGTGGTCGACGCCCCGCCAGCCGGTGACCGCCACCTCGTGCCACCACGCCCGTGCGGCGGCGAGCGCGGGCGGCGCCTCGGGAGGCGGGCTGGTCGGTGTCGTCCACGGCGACCGGGTGCGGCCAAGTGTCTCGTCGAGCTGGCCGAGCAGGGCGTCGTGTGCCGCGCCGAGCAGCGCCGAGCGCGCTCCGGCGAGCGCGGCGAGGTGCTGCGGCGAGACCGACCCGGCGATGACCGCGTCGACCGCGACGGCCACCGGGCCGCCCAGTGGCGTGCCGGTCAACGCGTCGGCGAATGCGACCAGTGCGGAGGCGCCCCGCTCGCCGACCCGGCCGAAGCCGTCGGTGAGGGCGTCGTCGAAGCCGGCCACCACGTCGAGCGCGTCGGTCAACCCGGCCGGGGCCGCACGCAGTGGCGCGACCTGGGCGCCGCGCATCAGCGGCCTGCCCCGGTTGCCGGGAACCAGTGCAGCTCGGGCAGCGGGGCTGTGCTGACGGGAACCTCCAGGTAGGCGAGGTGGCGCAGGAATCGGCTGAACACCACCGCCGCCGACGCCGGCTCGGGCTGACCGTCCAGCCGGGCCAGCAGTTCGGCGCCGCTGGCCACCCCGTCGCCGGGGTCGACGCGCAGGTAGCGCGTGACGCGGTCGGCGCCGTACTGGAGAAGGGCCTCGTCCGCGAGCGCGTGCAGGTGCTTGCACGGAGTTTCGCGCAAGCCACCGCACGGTCGGTTGTTGTTGGTGCTGCACTGGTAGGCGTGCGTGTCGGCCGCGACCGACGAGACGTAGACCCGCTCGACGTCCGACCCGCTGGAGACCACGCCCTGCAGGCGTCCGTCGGCCAGCTCGACGAAGGGCACCTTCGCCAGTTTGCGGGGGCGGGCGGGCGGCAGCACCGCCACCACGCTGCGCCGCCGCCAGTCGGCTTCGTCGGCGTTCGTCACGTCACGGCCTCCCACATCGAGAAGAATCCAGGGTGGTGCGCGCGCCGGCCGGTGGCGGCGGCGCTGCGACGACACGATCATGGATCACGGGTACGACAGATCCGGTGGCGGTGCGGGTGCCGGAGAACCGTCCGGCGTACCCCGCCGCTGCCCGGAACGGGTGTCGTCGGGTCCGCGCGGTTGGTCGCCGCCGCCGGCCCCGATCGGCCAGGATGGGCGGGATGGCCGGGCCACGGCCGCGACGAGGAGGCGGACGATGCGGGTACGCGGCTGGGTGACCCGGGAGCGGCGCGTCCGCGCGGCAGCGACGCTGGCGGCTCTCCTGGCCGGTGCGGCGTTGCCGGGCGTGGTCGTTCCGGCGGTCCCGGCGGCGGCCAGCGCGTCGGCGGCGAGGGCGGGCGCGGCGAGGGCGGGCGCGGCGAGGGCGGGCGCGGCGGTGTGCGAGATCCGCGACGAGCGGATCAACGAGATATCCGGGATGGTCGCCACCGACGACGGGTACGTCGTGGTCAACGACGGCGCTGACGACGCGGCCCGGCGGCGGATCTTCTTCCTCGACAAGCGCTGCGCGGTGGCACGGACCGTCAGCTACCCCACCCGGCCCCGTGACACGGAGGACCTGGCCGTCGGCCGGGACGGCACCCTCTGGGTGGCCGACATCGGTGACAACGACCGCAACCGCGAGACGATCGGGCTGTGGCGGCTCGCGCCGGGCGCGGATCGGCCGGTGCTCCACCGGATGACGTACCCGGACAACGCGCACGACGCCGAGGCGTTGCTGGTCGACACGACCGGACGGCCGCTGATCATCACCAAGGGCGGCAGCGGCACCGTCGTCCTGTACGCGCCGACCACCGCGCTGAAGCCCGGGGCCACGACACCGCTGGCCTCCGTGGGCAAGGTCGTCCTGCCGTCCACCACCACCAGCAACCCGTTCTCGTTTCTCGGGCGGGGCGTCGTGACCGGGGCGGCGAGCGCCCCGGACGGCCGCCGGGTGGTGCTGCGTAGCTACGCCGACGCGTTCGAGTACGACGTGTCCGGCGGCGACGTCGTCGGCGCGCTGACCGGCGGTACCCCACGGATCACGCCGCTGCCCGACGAGCCGCAGGGCGAGTCGATCACCTACAGCCGTGACGGCCGCTCGCTGCTCACCGTCTCCGAGTCCGCCGACCAACCGGCCGGCAGCCGTCCGACGATCCTGCGGTATCCCGCGACGGCGGCCCCCGCCGGTCATCCCGTGGAGTCCACCACGGCGGCCCCGCCGTCGGCCGCCGCAGCCAGCCCGGCGGCGCAGGCGGCCGGCATCGATGGCGGTCGGGTGGTGTCGCTGGCGGCCGGCGCCGGCACGCTGCTGGCGCTCGTCGCCGTGGCCGGACTGCTGTGGCGGCGGCACACCGACCGACGCTGACCCACGACGACGCCAGGCGGACCGACACGGTACGGCAGGATGGGTGGATGTCCGTGCTGTCCGCCCTGCGCCACCCGATCGGCGCCGCACCGATGGCCGGCGGCCGAGCTGGTCGCCGAGCTCAGCGCCGCCGCCCGGGTGGCGTTGGCGGCGGCGGCCGAGCGGGCGACCCGCTGGGGCTGAGGACCGCCGGCCGAGGAGCCTCCTGGCTACCCGTTAGAGTCTCGCCGTGATCGAGATCGGCGCGCACGTCGACCTGTCCCACCCGTCCGACCGGGTCTGGCTCGCACTGACGGATCGGGAGTTGCTCGGCCGCTGGTTCGCCGAGGCGGACATGGTGGAGGGAGTACCGGACCGGCTGCGGCTGCACACAGCCGATCTGCCCGGCTTCGACGCCGACGTCGAGGTCGAGGTGACCGAGCGGCGGGTGCCGGAGCTGCTGGCGTTGCGCTGCGACGAAGCAGGTCGGCTCACCGAGCTGACCTGCGCCGTCACCTCCACCAAGGAGGGCAGTCGGCTGGCCGTGCGGGAGGTGCCGACGCACGGCGCCTGGTCGGACGAGCAGCACGACGCCCGCGAGCAGCAGTTGCGCCAGGCGTTGACCGTACGCCTGCCGGCCATTCTGGACTGGCTCGCGTTCCAGCAGGTCGACCTGCGACGGGGCGAGGCCGGAATGACCACCGAACTGCCGGTGATCGGCGCGCCCGGCCCGGCCCGGCGTCGTCGGCGTGCGGTCGTCATCGGGCTCGTCGGAGTCGTGTTGGCGGCGGGGACGGTGGCGTGGCTGACGCTGCCGGGCGAGCCGGACCACGTGGCCGCCCCGATCCCGTCGACGACACCGACGCCGCTGCCGAGCGTCGTGGGGGCGGCGGCGACGACCGCGCAACCCATGGCCACGCCCTCGGCGCGTCCCCCGTCGCGCACCGCCACGCCGACCAGCGCCCGTCCGACGCGTACCCCGTCGGCGAAGCCCTCACCCTCGCCCACGCCGACCGGGCCGCCGCCACCGCCGCTGGTCGCGCGCTACGACACCGACTCCAGCCGGCTGTTCGGCTACACCGGGGAGGTGGTGGTGGACAACCCGGGGCCCGCGCCCGTCGAGCAGTGGGTCGTGGTGGTGACCCTCGCCGAGGGCAGCAGCGTCGACGACGTCGACGGGGCGGACTGGTCCAGTGACGGGCAGGCGCTCACCTTCACCGGCGCGGCCGTGCCGGCCGGCGGGTCGCGGACGATCCGGTTCGACGTCCGCGACAGCCGACCGAAGGCCCGGGAGCCGGAGGGCTGCACGGTAGGTGGCAACCCCTGCGCGGGGTTCTGACTAGGCTCCTGCGCATGGCACTGCTGCACCGGGCGACACTGCGCCCGACCAAGCTCGACCTGCTGACGACCTGGCTGCCCGGCCGACCCTGGTACCAGGGTCGGCCGGCGTCGAGGTGGTGAGTCGGGGGGCGTACCGCTTCGACGACCCGGCCGGCGAGGTCGGCATCGAGACGATGCTGGTCGCCGCCGCCGACGGGCCGGTCCACCAGGTGCCGCTGACCTACCGCGCCGCGCCGCTCGACGACGTTGACGAGTGGCTGGTCGGCACGACGGAGCACTCGGCGCTGGGCCGCCGCTGGGTGTACGACGGTTGCGCCGACCCGGTGTACGCGGCGGCGGTGCAACCGGCGGTCGGTCGTCGCAGGTGATGGTGTTGGGCAGCAGCCACGGCGCGAGCCAGCCGCCGTCGTTGCCGCCCAGGTCGGTCAGGGTGAACTTTGAGCCGGCCGGGGTGAAGTGGAACGATCCGCAGTTGTTGACGCCGACCGCTCCCACGTTGCGGCGTCCACGTTGGCGAACGAGGCGGACCCGGCCGTACGGGCGCTGAGCACCGAGGTGCCGGTGCCGTCGACCCGGACGTCGCGGAAGCGCACGTCGGTGATCGAGTAGAGGTCCTTCACCGGCCAGTCGCTGACCAGCATGATCGCGTTGTAGGTGCTGTCCAGGTACGCGTCGCCGGTCGCCTCGACGTTCGCGTCGATGCTGCGGTCCAGGGCGAACATCCAGATGGTGCCGAGCCCGATGTCCCAGTTCAGGTCGGCTGCAGCACCCGCACATCGCACTGCAAGACAGCATTCGAAAAATGAAAGAGGCCACTATTGAACCGCAAGAAATGGACGATAGGCGAGTTGAGGTGTGGCGCGTCGCGTGCGTCCCGACCCCGTACGACCGGCGTAGGGTGAGCCGCGTGGAGCACGAAGACCGAATCGCCCTCTTCCTCGACTACGAGAACCTGGCGTTGGGGGCCCGTGACCATCGCAGCGGCGCGGCCTTCGACTTCCGGCCGATCGCCGACGCGCTGGCCGAGCGCGGGCGGGTCGTGGTGCGCCGGGCGTACGCCGACTGGTCGTACTTCGACGAGGACCGCCGGATGCTCACCCGATCCCACGTGGAGCTCATCGAGATTCCGCAGCGCATGGGCGCGTCCCGCAAGAACGCCGCCGACATCAAGATGGCCGTCGACGCCATCGAGTTGGCGTTCGAACGCGACTACATCTCCACCTTCGTCATCTGCAGCGGCGACAGTGACTTCACTCCGCTCGTCCACAAGCTCCGTGAGCTCAACAAGCGGGTCATCGGTGTCGGGGTGGAGGGATCCACGTCCGCGCTGCTGCCACCGGCGTGCGACGAGTTCCTGTACTACGACCGGCTGGAGGGCGTGGACATCCCGCCCGTGCGCGGCCGGCACCCTCGCCCGGCCCGGCAACCCGGCCCCGACCAGCGGCCGCCCGAGCCGGAGCAGCAGCGGGAGCAGGAGGTGGAGGACCGGCCGGTGGGCGAGGAGCCCGGCCGGGACGTGGACGCGCTCGCCGTGCAGGTCGCCCAGACGGTGGCCGGGTTGCAGGGCAACGCGAGCGGTGAGGTGACCGCCTCCCGGCTCAAGCGCACGCTGCTGCGCAAGGACCCGACCTTCAGCGAGTCCGACTACGGCTTCCGTACCTTCGGCGAACTGCTGCGCCACCTCGCCGAGCACAACGTGGTCGACCTGGCCGAGGGGCCCGCCAAGGGCGACCCCGAGGTGTCCCTGCCCGAGCACGGCGACCGCGAGGTGGCCTTCGGCCTGCTCCGGGGGGTGGTCGGTGACCTTGGCAGCGCCGGCAACCCGGTGGCGCTCTCCGGCCTGAAGAACCAGCTCCGCCGGGTCCGGCCCGACTTCAGCGAGAAGAAGCTCGGCTACCGCAGCTTCCTGCAGTTCTGCAAGGCCGCCGCCACGATCGGTGCCATCGACCTGCGGTGGAGCCCGGAGGCCGACGACTACCTGCTCGCCGCCCAGGGCTGAGCGCATGTTGGGTTCGCCGTGGATGCGGTGCCAGCCGATGGCGGCCCCACCAGCATCGACCGCTGTCGAGCGAAACTGTCGGGACTGCCCATAGGGTGGACGGCAGGGCTGCCCCGAGGGCGAGGTGAGGGTCGTCATGCCGGGACGTGGGGAATGGACACTCGTTGGCCGCGACGTCGAGCTGAGGACCATCGAGGACGTCGTGGCGGCTCGGGTGCCGCGCCTGGTGCTGGTGGGCGACGCCGGGGTGGGCAATACGCGGTTGCTGCGCGAGGCGTTGGCGCGGGCCGGTGCGAACGGGGTGGAGTGCCATTGGGTCTCCGCTCGCGGTGCACGGTCTGGCGGTGGCGGTGGCGACGGTCCGCGCGGGCGAGGCGCTGCGCGCCAGCATGCCCGCCAGCCGGTCCCGCAGCGTGTTCGGGCAGCTCGCCGACGTGCTGGCCAGCATGCCCCTGCGTCGACGCGACGACGCGCTGGTCGCCGGGGTGTGGCAACTGCGCTCCGGCAGCGTCCGGGCCGCGTTGGCGGTCGGCCAGGCCGTACTGGCCCGCCCCGACACCGGCGTACGCGCGGCCAGCTGGGCGACCATGGGCGCGGCCTCGGCGGCGGGCATGCTCGGCCGGCTCGGCCGGCTCGGCCTCGCGGCGGAGCTGGCGCGGCGGGGCCGGGCGGTGCTCGCCGCCGCGCCCGAGCACCTGCCCTGGCACGAGGCCCAGGTCGGGCTGGGGCTCTGCTACGCCCGGTACGCCGCCGGCGAGCTGGCCGAGGCCGTCGAGCTGGCCGACGAGGGCTACCGCGCGGCGGTGGCAAGCGACGCGCGGGGGATGGTCGGGGTCTGGGCCGGGTTCCGCGGGATCATCGGCAAGGCGCAGGGGCAGCTCGACGCTGCCGAGGCAGACCTGCGCGAGGCGATCGCCCTGGTCGAGGAGAACGACCAGTACCACCTGGTGCGGACGTACTGGGCCGAGCTGGCCGGCGTCCGGGCCCTGGCCGGTGACCTGCCCGGCGCCCGCTGCTGGCTGGCCGCAGCGGACGCCCGGGAGCGGACCGCCAACCGGATCTTCCACGCGTGGGTGGAGCTGAACCGCGCCTGGGTGCAGGTGGCCGAGGGGGACCTGACGGCGGCGATCCGTACCGCCCGGCACGCGGCCGACCTGGCCCGGGGCAGCGAGCAGCCCACCATCGAGGCGGTGGCGCTCTACGAGTGCGTGCGCCTCGGCGCCCGGAGCCGGTACGGGATCGCCTGGGCGCCCTCGCCGATCGGTCAGTACGGCTGGATGCAGTTCAAGGCGTACCTGTCGGCGGCCGTGCTGTGCTACATACCGCCACAACCGGTGTCGATGCTGTCACCACTTATCGATCCACTCTGGGTCGGCACCGTATGAACCGTGATCAGCGACCTCAACTGGGCCATCCAGATGGGTGTCCCGTTCGACCCGGCCGTGCGGGTGGCGTTCCCGCCGCCGTTCACGCCGGGTGACATCCAGGTCACCGCGGGGGGTGGGTCGCCGCACCGCAGCCCCTCGGGGCAGGACAGGCTGGCCAACACCCTGGCCGGAGTCCTGAACGGCATGTGAGTCGCCTCCTGACTCATCGCTCAGGTGGGGAGGAGTCGCCGTTGCGGTTCCTCCCACCGACGCACAGGTGGAAGTGTGCCCGTATTGTGGCTATCAGGCCGATATGCGCGCACCTGCGCCGTACCCCCGACGCGGAAATTGCTATACGGTCGGCGAATGAAGGTGGAGGAACACTGGTGGAACGGTGACACGACCCCGCGCGGGCGCCGGGACGTGTACATCCGTACTGACGGGCAAGGTTGGGAGGTCCGCGCCCAGATCGGTGGGGCGTCGGGTCGTGAGCGGGTGCAGCAGTGCCCCAGCCGGGCCTCGGCGACCATCCTCGCCGACGCCTGGCGCGGTACGCACCCATCCTGGCGTGAGCTGAAGCAGCGCTGATCCGGCACCGGGTCGGGCCGGCAACGCCCCCCGCGCCCCCGGCCCACCCGGTGCTCGACCCCCCTCTGTTCGCGCTCCCGGATCACTGTTTCTGAAACATGACCGAGGCGACCTCCGCCGCGAGCGCCGACGCCCACTCAAGCTGAGGGCAGTTGTCCTGGCCTCTGCACTCCAGGCATCCGCCTGCTCGCCACGGTGAGTCGAGCGCATCCGTCCAGTGCGCGTCGAGTACGCGTTTGGCGGTGAACAGCTCGGTGGCCGTACCTAAGGCATTGTTGGTCTTGAAGGGGTGTGATCGGCGTGATCCGATGGATGGTGCCGAACGAAGGAACCTTCACACGCCCATACCGACCAGCGGATACCGCGAGGTGGCCGAGGATCTCGCCGCACGCATCGCAAGTGGGGAGTACGCGCCGGGTGAGCGGCTGCCCACGTACAACGATCTCTCCGCCCTCTACGACGTCAGCGTGACCGCTGTCCAGAGGGCGGTCATCGTCCTGCAGACCCGTGGTCTGGTGGTGGGCCTCCAGGGTCGTGGCCTGTGGGTCGCGGAGAAGCCGCCCACCTGATCGGCGCGCCCTTCGTGGTCCTTGATCACTTGATGCTCACCAGTTCGGAGAGGCTTCCTGGAACTGGTGAGCATCAAGTGATCAAGCCGAGCGCGCTCGATCAACTCGACATCGCCGACGTGGGGGCATCCCGAGGCCGTGATGCCGCAACATCGCGAAAGTGGAGTGGATCAACCCCGGCTGCGCCCAGGTTCCGTGGGCGCATTCCCTGCGGCAGACCGGGTACACGGGGGCGGTCCGCGCGCGATGGAGGTCGCCCATGTCGCAGGGTCCCGACGAGGACAACCTTCGGCTCGACGAGGAGGTCCGGGAGGCCGAGCGCCGGCTCGCCGACCTCACCACCTCGTCGGACGACGCGCTGACCGACGACGACGCCCGCGTAACGGACGAGGCCCCCTCCGAGTAGGAAGGGGCCCCTCTCCGGCAGGACGAGCCCCTCTCCGGCAGGACGAGCCCCTCTCCGGCAGGACGAGCCCCTCTCCGGGCAGGACGAGCCCCCCTCCGGGCAGGAAGGGGCCCCCTCCGAGCAGGAGACGGAGCAAGCCTCAGGAGGTCGGGACCGGCAGCACCACGCCCTCGGCCGCTGACCGGTGCGCCAGCTCGATCAGCTCGACCGTGGCGGCCGAGTCGCGCGGGTCCACCGGCATCGGCGTGCCGTCGCGCAGGGCCGCCGCCACCTGGGCGTAGAAGCTCTGGTACGCCCCGGGCACCGTCGGCGTCGGGCGGAGGTCACCGTCGACGCCGAGCAGGCCGTACCGCTCCGGCGGGACCTCGCCCCAGCCGGGCTGGTCCGGTCGGCCGCCGTCGTGCAGCGCCGCCTCCTGCACGTCCAGCCCGTAGGTGGTGTAGCCGGCCCGGTCGCCCAGCACCCGCAGGCGCGGGCCGAGCTGAGCGGTGATCGCTCCCATCCACAGGTGCGAGCGCACGCCGTTGGCGTGGGTCAGCGCCACGAACGCGTCGTCGTCGACCTCGGCGCCCGCGCGGCGACGGTCGACTTCGGCGTAGACCCGCTCGACCGTGCCGAAGAGCTGCACGGCCTGGTCGACGAGGTGCGCGCCCAGGTCGAACAGGGCGCCACCGGCCTCCTCGGGCCCGGCGAGCTCCCGCCAGCCCGGCTTGATCGCCGGGCGGAACCGCTCGAACCGGGACTCGAAGCGCAGCACCCGACCCAGCTCGCCGCGCTCGACGAGCGCGCGGGCGGTCAGGAAGTCGCCGTCCCAGCGGCGATTCTGGAACACCGTCAGCGGCACTCCCCGCCGGTCGGCCTCCTCGACCAGCGCCCGCGCGTCGGCGGCGGTGGGGGCCAGGGGCTTGTCGACGACGACCGGCAGGCCGGCCGCGAGGGCCGCCCGCGCCATCGGCACGTGCTGCCGGTTCGGCGTCGCGACCACGACCAGGTCCAGAGCGTCGGGTGTACGCCACAGCTCGTCGGCGTCGTCGACCAGGCGGGCGTCCGGGAAGTGCTGGTGGGCCTGCTCGCGTCGCTGCGGATCGCGCGTCACGATGGCGTCCAGCCGCAGCCCGGGTGTCGCGGCGATCAGCGGAGCGTGGAAGACCCGACCCGCCAGCCCGTACCCCAGCAGACCGACCCGCAGCGCCTCCGCCATGCCGTACCCCCTTCTCCTGGCCCGCGCCCTGGACCGGCGGCGGTGCCGGTGGTCGAATCTACGCCGTGCCCGACCCGGGGCCGGTCCGGGCCCGCCGCTGGTCAGCCCACCGGGTCGGCGCGCAGATAGGTGAGCACGGCGAGCACCCGGCGGTTGGTGTCGTCGCTGGGTGGCAGGTCGAGCTTCAGCAGGATGTTGCCGACGTGCTTGCCGACCGCGGCCTCGGTGACGTGCAGCCGGGCGGCGATGGAGGCGTTGGAGCGCCCCTCGGCCAGCAACGCCAACACCTCCCGTTCCCGGGCGGAGAGCGCGGCGAGCGGGTCGCGGGGTCGGTGCAGCAGTTGCCGCACCACGTCCGGGTCGATGGCCGTGCCGCCGTCGGTGACCCGACGCAGCGTGTCGACGAACTCGGTCACCTCGGCCACCCGGTCCTTGAGCAGGTAGCCGACCCGCTGGCCGTCGCCACTGTCCAGCAGCGCCGCCGCGTACCCGGTCTGCACGAACTGGCTCAGGACCACCACGGGCAGGTCGGGCCGCTCGGCGCGTAGCGCGACGGCGGCGCGCAGCCCGTCGTCCCGCCGACCGGGTGGCATCCGGATGTCGGTCAGCACCAGCTCGGGCCGGTGCGCGCGGGCCGCCTCCAGCAGCTCGGGCGCCGAGCCGACGGCCGCGCGCACCGTGAAGTCGAAGCGGGTCAGTAGCGCGACCAGACCCTCGCGCAGCAGCACCTCGTCCTCGGCGAGCACCACCCGGGTCACCGGCGACATGGCAGCTCCACCCGGATCAGGGTAGGCCCGCCGGGAGGGCTGGCCAGCAGCAACCGGCCGTCGGCGGCGGCGACCCGGTCGGCGAGACCGGTCAGCCCGGTGCCCCGGGCGGGGTCGGCGCCGCCGCGCCCGTCGTCGGACACCTCGACGACGAGATCACCGTCGGCCCGCGTGAGGCGTACCTCGGCGTGGGTCGCCCCGGCGTGCCGGGCCACGTTGCCCAACGCCTCGGACACCACGAAGTACGCGGTGGTCTCCACGATCTCCGGCAGGTCACCGTCGACATCCGCGTGCACCGTGACCGCGACGGGGGACGCGTCGGCCACCTCGCGTACGGCGTCGGCCAGGCCGAGGTCGGTGAGGCTCTGCGGCCGGATGCCGTGCACCAACTGCCGCAACATCACCATCAGCCCGCGCGCCTGGTCGTGCGCCACGGCGAGGGGCCGGGCGGCGGGGGAGTCCTCGGGTACGTCCAGCCGGGCCAGGCCCAGTTGGAGGGTGAGGCTCGTCAGCCGGGGCTGCGCGCCGTCGTGCAGGTCCCGTTCGATGCGACGCCGTTCCGCCTCGTACGCGCCGACCAGCCGGGTGCGGGAGCGGGCGACCTCGCGGAGCGCGGCCACGTCGACCGGGTTGGCCAGCGCCCACCGGGCCACGGCGGCCTGGACGGCGGCGAGCAGCCCCGCCAGGTAGACGAGCACCGGGAGAAGCAGCACACCCACGATCGCGTACGGGACGGCTTCGCCGGTGCTCTCGATCGGCCGCCAGATCACCACCGGATCGGCCTCGCCCACCAGCCAGGGGCTGGTGACCATGCCGACGTCGAGCAGCACCAGCACCAGGAGCACCCAGTACGCGACCGGCACGACACCGCTCAGCCAGAACAGGTACGCCACCTCCCGCCAGGCGGCCGCGCTGCGGTAGCGGGCCATCAGCCCCGGCCACGGCGGCGCGGGCAGCGGGCGGCCGTCCACGAGGCCGAGTCGCCACCGTTCGACGGCGGCGACCGGGACGCTCGCGAGCGGCGCGAGGGCCACCATGGTGAGGCTGCCGACCGCCAGGAACAGCATCAGCGGTATCTCCGGCGGCCTACCGTGCAGCCGCAGGCCGTTGGCGGCGGCCAGCAGGGGCGCGGCGATGGCGAGCAGCCCGACGGTCAGGACGCCGGCGATCGGCACCGTGGTGACCAGGTAGGCGAGCGCGCGCCAGGGCCAGGGGGAGATCAGCCAGTCGCGGCGGCGCAGCGTCGCGGCCAGGTGACGAGGGTGTTCCGAGGTCATGCCGCAGACGCTAATCGGCGGCCACCGGCCGCCCCAGCCGTCCAGATCCCCTTTCCCGGGTATGCCCAGCACTACCGGCGGGGTGTGCGGAGTCCGGAAACGGGAAGGACGCGGCGGAGTGTGACCTGTGGTGGCGGCGGCTGGAGTGACATGGGCGTCAGGACCTTCGTGGTGGTCGGCGGGACCAGCAGACTGGGCCTCGCGGTGGCACGGCTGCTGGTCGACGAGCACCGGGTCGTGGTGCTCGGCGACATGCCGGCCGAGGTTGCCTCGACGACCGACGCGCTCGGTTGCGAGGGGGCGGTCTGCGACGTCTCCTCGGCCGAGCAGATCCGGGACTCCTTCGCCGAGGTGGTGCGGCGGCACGACGCCGTCGACGGGGTGGCGGCGTGCGCGTCGATCTGGGCGGGTGGTGACCTGGGCGACCTGTCAGTGGAGCACATCCGGCGGGCCGTGGAGGTCAACGTGCTGGGCACGACGTACCTGCTGCGGGAGGCGCTGGCGCACCTGGACCGGCAGGGCTACGGCAACATCGTGTACGTCGGTGCGATGGCGTTGGCGGCGCCCCGGCCCGGCATTCCGGTCTACCGGGCGACCAAGAGCTACGGCAGCAGCCTCGTCGACTCGCTGGCCGAGGCCCAGCACAGCAACCGGGTCAAGGTGATGCAGTTGCATCCCGGGCCGATGCCGACCCGGCTCCAGGAGCGCGTGGGCGCCGAGTTCCTCGACGAGATCTACGCCCTGCCCGAGCAGGTCGCCACCGAGGTCGTCCGACTGCTGCTGCTGCGACCCGACGACCTCTACGTCTCCGGCGAGCGCGTGCTGCGCGCGGACGGGCGGTGGTGACGGCGGGGGCCGCGCGGGGAACCGTCCGGCCTCCGCGTGGGCACCCCTGCGCCTCGCCGTCTACCGCAACCTCTGGCTGGCCCTACTCGCCGCCAACGTCGGCACCTGGATGCAGACCGTCGGCGCACAGTGGCTGCTGATCCACCACTCCAACGCCGCCACGCTGGTCGCCCTGGTGCAGACCGCCAGCCTGCTGCCGGTGCTGCTGCTGGCGCTGCCCGCTGGCGTGCTGGCCGACAGCTTCGACCGCCGACACCTGCTGATCGCCGTGCAGCTGTTCCTGGTCGCGGTGGCGGTGGCGTTGGCCCTGCTCACCCTGACCGACCGGATGCCGCCGGCCCTGCTGCTCACCCTCACCTTCGCGTTCGGGGTGGGGCAGGCGCTCACCCTGCCGGCCTGGTCGGCGGTGATCCCGGAGCTGGTGCCCCAGGAGCAGTTGCGCTCGGCGTCGGCGCTCGGCTCGATCAGTGTGAACGTGGCGCGGGCGGTGGGGCCGGCGGCTGCCGGGGTGCTCATCGCCCGGGCCGGCGTCGCCCCGGTCTTCGGGCTCAACGCGGTGGCGTTCGCCATCTTCGCGTACGCGCTGTGGCGCTGGCGGCCCGGCAACGCCCGCGCCGTGGAGGTGCCCGAGCGGTTCACCGCCGCGCTGCGCGCCGGGAGCCGCTACGTGCGCCACTCGCCGATCGTGCGTCGACTGCTGCGCCGCGCGTTGGTGTTCGTGATCCCGGCCAGCGCGCTGTGGGCGCTGCTGCCGCTGGTGGCGGCCCGGCGGCTCGGGCTGGATTCCGGCGGGTACGGGCTGCTCCTGGGCGCGCTCGGGGTGGGCGCCATCGCGGGCGGCGTGCTGCTGGCCGTGATCCGCACCCGGCTGTCGGCCAATCAGCTCCTGCTCGTCTCCGGCGTGCTGTTCACCGCCGCGCTGGCGGTGGTGGGAACCGTGCGGGTGGTGCCGCTGGTGCTCGTGGCCCTGCTGCCGGCCGGGATGGCCTGGGTGACCGTGCTGGCCAACATCAACGCCGAGATGCAGCTCTTCCTGCCGAGTTGGGTACGTGCCCGGGGCCTGGCCGTCTACCAGGTGTGTTTCGCTGGCGGGCAGGCCGTCGGCGCGCTGCTGTGGGGTCTGGTGGCCGAAATGGGCGGGCTGCTCCCCGCCTACCTCACGGCGGCGGCGTTGATGTTCGTCGGGACCGTGACCAGCCGGATCTGGCCGCTGCCGGACCTGCGGTCGGCGAACCGTGAACCGGCGGCCTACTGGCCGCAACTGCACCTGGCGCACGAGCCGGACCCCTGGGTGGGGCCGGTGCTGGTGACGGTGCGGTACACCGTCCGGCCGGAGCGGGAGGGGCCGTTCCTCGCGGCGATGGACGCGGTGCGCGGGGCCCGGCAGCGCACCGGCGCGATGCGCTGGGGGCTGTTCCGGCCGGCCGAGACGACCGGCCGGTTCGTCGAGGTGTACCTGGTGCCGTCGTGGGACGAGCACCTGCGCCAGCACGGTGGCCGGCTGACCGGTGAGGACCGCGAGGCCGAGGCGCGGGCCCGGGAGCTGACCGACGGCGTCCCGGAGGTACGTCACCTCGTGCCGGCCGCCGCCGGGCCGAGGCTGTCCGACGACCGCGAAGGGCTCTGACCTCCCTACTACACGTACGTGCCGGGCAAGGCCGAACTCGTCGACGTCATGATCGACACCGCGTACGGCGAGATGCCGCGTTCCGCCGTCGAGGGCGACTGGCGGGCTCGGCTGGAGCGGATCGCCCGCGACAACCTGGCGCTCTACCAGCGACACCGGTGGATGGTGCGGGCCGAGCCGACCCGCCCGGTGCTCGGCCCGAACCTGATGGCCAAGTACGACCACGAACTCGGCGCGGTCGCCGACATCGGGCTCACCGACGTCGAGATGGACGCGGTCCTCACTCTCGTGCTCGGGCACGTGAAGAGTTCCGCGCGTGCCGCGTCCGAGGTGGTCGACCTGGAACGGGAGACCGGCATGACCGACGGCCAGTGGTGGCAGTCGCAGGCGCCCTGGTTGGAGACGTTCCTGAACCCCGACAGCTACCCGACCGCGTCCCGGGTCGGCACCGCCGCAGGCCAGCGGCACGGCGCCGCCTACGGCCCGCCGCCGTCGGGTGACCGCCGGCCGCCACCGCTGCGCGGACACCATCCGGGCGAGTCCGACCCCGAGTTCCGGGCGGCCGTACGCGACCTCGTCGGCCGGCTTCGTGGCGCCGGTGCGGTGGAACCGGGGCTCCGGTCAGCCGCCCTCGGGGAGCCGCTCGGACTCCGCGACCACAGACCGTACCTTGCGCAGGGTGGCGTCCGGCGCGCGGATGGCGGCCCGCCACCGGTCCAACGTGCGGGTCAGCACCCGGACGACGAACTGCAACTGGTTGACCTGCTCGCGCAGCGTGCCCAGCTCGGAGCGGGCGTGCAGCGCCTCACCCTCGAGCTCGGTGATCCGCGTCTGGAGCGGTTGCACCAGGGTGAGTGCGGCCTCGGTGAGGGTGTCGGCGGCATCGGCCTTGAACTTGCCCCGCTGCACCAAAACGGTGGCGATCGCGGCCAGACCGGTCGAACCGCCGACGATGCCGAACACGCTGAGCGCCATCTGCACCCAGTGCGGCGCGGCCGGTGCGGGGGAGTTGCTCACGGGACACTTCCCTGTAGCTGTTCGTGGCTCACACATTCGCAGGCGTGGACCAGGCGACGTAGGTCGACGGCGAGCTGCACGGCCCGCCACAGCGACCCGACCGCCACCGCCAGGACGAAGGACACGGCGACCAGGGTCTGCTGGCTCCACAGGGCTATCAGGGCCGCCGCGTACATGCCGGTGATCGTGCCGAGCACGAGGACCGACGCGAGTTCTATGCCGAGCCCGGTGGAGAGCCGCCCGGGCCACAGGATGCCCAGCAGCCCACACGCGCCCACCGTGATCAGACCGATCTCCCAGGCGACCTGGACCGGCGCCGGCATGGACGTCTGGACGGAGGTCGGACGGACGTCGAGGGCCATCATCAGGATGCCGCAGACGGGTGCCGTGGTCAGGACCGCGATCTCGTACGGCTGCTGGCGGGAACGGATACGCAGATACCTCACGGCAACTCCCTTGTCGAAGACCCCGCGTGCACCAGCGGCCCGGGGCGGTGCCTGTGGAGAGCCGCGTGTCGACTGCTGTCCGGTGGCGTCCGCCCGTAGCCGGGGCGGTGGGGAACGGTCGATGGTCGAGAGGATGGCCGACGTGCCGTCGTTGGTCGCCGATATCTGCCTGTGTATCACCGCTGACCGATTGGCGTCCACCTGTGTAATGTCGAATATCCGCAGGTCAGCAACACGGCGCCGTCATCGAGGCGCACCATGGTGCGCGAAGATTCGGTGCTGGTTGGTGGTTGCGG